>NZ_JAAHHZ010000589.1:0-3064 GCF_010672005.1 Moorena sp. SIO4A5
TGCAAAGGGCACAATAACAACCCATCACGTGAATTAAAACATAGCACAAATGGGAGCAGTGGGATCGCCTGATGGTTTTTGGTGGGCAAATCGGCATCAGAGCTGGTCAAATCATCAAATTCTCACATTTGCCCACCCTACCCCTACTGTTGCTAGTTCTTGTAGGGTTGGCAGTAGGCTGTTCACTTTGTGCGATGGCCATAGCTTAAACTTCATGCACTTCCTTTTTGTCTGATAGTATGAGACAGTGTATCTCTTGCTAGATATCCATTCTGGGCGTTATCGCCGTACGCGATCCCGGTGTGAACGATCTCCCGCGAAAAAGGCCCATAATAAACAGCCTACCCCACACCCCACACCCCACACCCCACACCCCACACCCTAGGTTGGCAGTGCATGAGTGCGATCGCTCCCACTCCGCCGCTTTTCGGTTGAAGCAGGGTCAAGCGGTTATCTGAGATACTGCTCAAGTGCTTCTGTCACTAGCTGGTTCAAGTTTATCCCTTGTTCAATAGCTGCGTATGCAGCACGTCGATGAAGGTTGGTTCCAGGTCTGATGTTAACGCTTCCCTTGAAAGGCTTTTCCGGTTCTATCCCTTTGAGTTGACCAAAAATTTGGGTCTCAAGCCCCGTCCTTCTAGGACGGCTTTTTTTGTGCTATAATATTACGTAGAGTTATTCCACGTCAAAATGATCGTCTTAGAATTTAAGGTCAAAGGGAATAAAACTCAATATGCCGCCATTGATGAGGCGATACGGACTGGTCAGTTTGTACGAAATAAGTGCATCCGTTACTGGATGGACAACAAAGGTATAGGACAAAAAGACCTGTATCGCTATAACACGTGGATCAGAGCTGAATATCCTTTTGTCAAAGACTTAAACTCTCATGCCTGTCAAGCTTCGGTGGAAAGAGCTTATAGTTCAATTTCTAGGTTTTACGATAAGTGTAAAAAACAAGTCCCTGGCAAAAAGGGTTATCCCAAGTTTAAAAAGTTTTCTCGGTCAGTTGAGTATAAGACATCAGGCTGGAAACTTTCACCTGATACCAAGTCTATAAAATTCTTAGACAAAAAAGGTATCGGGAAACTAAAGCTTAAGGGAACCTGGGAGTTATGGCGTTACGACAAAAATTTGATTAAACGAGTTAGGTTGGTTCGTCGCGCAGATGGCTATTATGTTCAATTTTGTGTAAAAGTTGAGATTAAAGAATCTCTAGAACCGTCCCATACCAATGTGGGAATTGATGTGGGTTTAAAAGAATTCTACACCGATTCAAAGGGAAACACAGAAGCAAATCCAAGATTTTATCGTAAGGGCGAGAAACGGTTGAAATTTTATCAACGCCGAGTTTCTCGTAAAAAGAAAGGCTCAGCTAACCGAAGAAAAGCCATTAATAGATTAGGCAGGACACACCTTAATATAAGTAGGCAACGTGAAGAACATGCCAAGAGACTCGCGCGTTGCGTAATCCACTCTAACGACGTGGTCGCTTACGAAGATTTAAGAGTGAGAAATTTTGTAAAAAATCATTGTCTTGCCAAATCTATTAATGATGCAGGTTGGTATCAATTTAGAAAATGGTTAGAGTATTTCGGACAAAAGTTTGGCAGGGAAACTGTAGCAGTTAATCCTGCCTATACTAGCCAAAATTGCTCAAACTGCGGTGAAGTTGTCAAAAAATCGCTATCTACTAGAACTCATGCATGTTTATGCGGGTGTGTGTTGGATCGCGACCATAATGCAGCTATCAATATTCTAAAAATAGCCTTGGGTACTGTAGGGCATACAGGAACCTGGATCTTAGATCCGTTCGCGCAGCGGAGGCCGTAGGCCACGCGGGGCGCGTTCGGGTCTCCCAAAACGCTTATGGAGAATCGGCCTCTACTCTTCCTGATTCCGGTCTGGTTGAGCAAGTCGGCTCGTTGAAGTAAGAATCCCCGTTCTTATAGGACGGTGAGTGTCAAAAAGCTCTAGGTAATCATCCACTGCTTCGTAAAAACTGGCCCGAAGAGATTTAACATCCTGACCTTCATAACTGATCAGGCTACGAATATACTCTACTTTCCCGTAGAAAATCTCATCCTCATCATTATAATTGACCGAGCCAAGGTATTCCTTGTATTTCATAAAGTTATTCATACAGCGTATTTCATCAAGTTATTCATACAGCATTTTTATTTAAGATGATAGATTTTGTAGGGTGGGCAAATAGGCATCATCGCTGATGAAATCATCAAATGCTAAAAATTTGCCCACCCTACCACTCTACCCGTAGGTGGCATAATAATTAATTCTCCTCTAGCTGTACGCTCGAATCTCAAGTCACGGTTAGTTTGACAAAGCTGAAAAAATTGCTCGTCAGTTAAGTCAATAGTTAATTCGAGGGTAGCCGGTAAACTGACGGTATTAGGGGTCATATTATCAGTTTAGATAGCAGCAATAGTTGTCTTAATTATAGTATTATATAGCGTTGTTTTTTGAGTTATGAACATAGGATTGATGCTAAAAGGGAACAGGGAACAGTAGGAAAGAGCTCCGAAGAGTTTTTGATGTTAGGAGAAATCAGCTCTTGTCGGGTGTGTTAATGAAGTGTAACGCACCGGTGAATGTCCGCGCGTGGGTACGCGAATATTGTAGGTTGGGTTGAGGCAACAAAACCCAACAAATCGAGATATGACACAATAAAGGTAGTGAAGTCGAGGATAACCCGTTGAGTACTCTAGATCAAGTTTTAGAGGAAGCCATGACCCTTCCTGTAGAACAGCAAGAAATGCTAATCCAAATTATTAAAAGCCGAATGGTTGAACAAAGACGACAGGAAATTGCGTTGGATGCAGAGGTTTCCTTTGCCGAATTCCAAGCAGGTAAGCTAAAAATCCAAACAGCTACTGAAGCAATAGAAGAATTGCGAGAATGCTTCAATCATTCCAGTTTGACTGATGTATAAACTAGTTATTAGTAGCCAATTTAAACGGTCACTGCGAAAATTTGCTCGTCGCCATGTTAACTTACAGTCGCTACTATGCGATCGCGCACTTCCTATTATCGGTACTCTAGGGAT
>NZ_JAAHHZ010000059.1:0-41031 GCF_010672005.1 Moorena sp. SIO4A5
GATCCGCTGTTCCCTGTTCCCTTTGCTATATTCATACTTAGGCATTTTTGTCAATGCTGAGGTGATAATTAGATCTACAGGTTACCACCTGCCATCAGAAGAAGTATCTATGATGCCGGTAGATATTTGGCATTTTGGCAGTCATTTTACTTCGGCTGGAGATAGTATATAGATTTTAGGTTTAGTTTAGTGTTTTTACTGTTTAAATTTAGTGTTTTTACTATTTCACTGAGGCTCAGAGGTCGGTGACAATCGAACTCAAAGTGCTTAGGATGGAAATTTCGTCAGGGGGAGTAACATCATTATTATTGGTAACGCCCACTTTATTAAAACGGTCGTTGACTTATATCAGGTCATGATCGGAACTTCGACCCAGCTAAAATCCGGCATCGTCTTCTGTGAAGCATCTGGATCATAATTGATCCGAGCTACAGGAAATGATCCAACGCTTAAATCTAATCCAACTCAGAATCCTCAAGGGATTCAGCTTTGCTCACGCTGTGGGAGCGCATCTGGACATAGCTTCGTGATTGTACTCAAAGAAGCATACCCATTCAACTTCTTGAATGCCATCCAGCAGTGCCCAGAAGTCTGCCCTATCCATTGCTCAACCGCCAATCCAGTACAGGAGATTGTAGCTGAAATGCAACAGATGAAGGGCTAAGGGGGTAAGGGGGTAATTTTTAGCGGTCAGGTATTTCCGTGCCTGTTGCACCAGAGACGAAAAATAATGGTATTGAGAAATTTATTACTATTTTCCTCAGGTTTTTTACCATATAGCAAATGCCTGGAAATTTATGTAAAATAAACTACAAATGCCTGGAAATTTATGTAAAATAAACTACAAAAATCTGGTGAGATAAGCCAAAGCCTGGAAATTAACTAAAACTCATCCCCTTGTTTATATCTATAAAAAATTTAAATCATTTCTGACTTATACTTAATCATTTCTGATTTCTAGTTAAACAACATCTGTGTTGTATATAAAATAAAGTAAAGAAAGATGACCTCCTTTGAGGAAAATTTTCTAAACTAGTAGTATCAGCCCCGATAGAGTTGATAGCTCAATGAAGGGGAGAAACGAATTGCTAGGCTAGAGTTAAGACAATGGCATATTCGTGGACGTTGTCATAAGGTGACGTTGTCATAAGGTGACGTTGTCTGCCGAACAGGCTAAGCCTTGAGTTAATGCTAGTTCAGCAACTGCCACAACTTCAGGTGCTTCATCGGACTTTTCACAATCCCATTGAACAATCCCATTGAGGCAGAAAACCATCTGTACTCCCCTTGGAAGTCAAGCTTAGGAGAAGCATCATATGGTCATCACTGCTCCAGAAAAAGCCCAACCATCTGCCAAAGACAAAGCCTTCGTCCTCTGGTTTGAGGAAGTTGGGATTGCCGATATCCCCCTAGTGGGGGGAAAGAATGCCTCTTTGGGGGAAATGATCCGACAACTGACACCAGTAGGAGTTAGAGTACCCACTGGCTTCGCTACCACAGCCTATGCCTATCGATATTTTATTGAGAAAGCTGGGTTAGAAGCCAAGCTGCGCCAGGGATTATCTGACCTGGATGTGGAAGATGTCAATAACTTGCGACAACGGGGGATGCAAGCGAGAAGCTTAATCCTCAATACGCCATTCCCAAAAGAACTAGCCAATGCGATCGCGTTGGCATACCAACAACTATGCCAACGCTATGGGAATGATCCCCAGGAATTCTGTGAGCAGTTTGAGCCAGAATATCGGGACACTTGCCTACAGTCAAATTACAATACAGATGTAGCAGTTCGTTCCAGTGCCACCGCTGAGGACTTACCTGATGCTAGCTTTGCTGGTCAACAGGAAACCTATCTCAACGTCCACGGAGTAAAAGGGGTTTTAGAAGCCTGTCACAAATGCTTTGCCTCCCTTTTTACCAACCGCGCCATCTCCTATCGAACTGTTAAAGGCTTTGACCATTTTGATGTTGCTCTGTCTGTCGGTGTCCAGAAAATGGTGCGTTCAGACCTAGCGTCCTCTGGTGTGATGTTCTCCATCGACACCGAAACCGGATTTAAAAATGCCGCTTTAGTAACGGCGGCTTACGGTTTAGGTGAAAACGTTGTCCAAGGAGCAGTCAACCCTGATGAATACCTGGTGTTCAAGCCGACTCTCCAAGAGGGGTATAGCCCTATCCTAGACAAACGTCTAGGTAGCAAAGAAGTCAAAATGGTCTATGATGACGGCGTAAAACTGACGAAAAATATATCAGTGCCGCCATCAGAACGGGGAAAATACGCCATCAATGATGAGGAAATTCTGACCCTAGCCAAGTGGGCTAGCATCATTGAAGAGCACTATTCCCAGGTGCGGGGTAGCTACACCCCCATGGACATTGAGTGGGCGAAAGACGGGAAAACCGGTGAACTCTTTATTGTTCAAGCCCGTCCGGAAACTGTACAATCCCAGAAATCTGCCAATGTTATTTGTCATTATCAACTCAAAGGCGATGTAGAGACATTGCAGGCAACGTCTGTGCTAGTCACCGGTCGCGCCGTCGGTGAAATGATTGGTCAAGGCAAAGCAAGGGTAATTCTGGATGTCAACAAGATTGACCGTTTCCAAGCCAAAGAGGTATTGGTCACGGACAAGACAGATCCGGATTGGGAACCTATCATGAAGAGAGCGAGTGCTATCGTCACTAACCAAGGAGGCCGCACTTGTCACGCTGCCATCATTGCCCGTGAGATGGGTATCCCCGCGATTGTGGGTTGTGGCAATGCCACTAACCAGTTGAAGACAGGCCAACCAGTGACGGTTTCCTGTGCAGAAGGAGATGAAGGCAAGGTTTATCAAGGGTTAGTGCCCTTTGAGGTGCAAGAAACACCCCTTGACAACCTACCGCGCACCCGCACCAAAATCATGATGAATGTGGGTAACCCAGAGAAAGCCTTTAGTCTGTCTTTTCTTCCCTGCGATGGGGTGGGGTTAGCCCGGTTTGAGTTCATCATTGCCAATCACATTAAGGCACACCCGATGGCGTTGATTCACTTCGATAAACTCGAAGATCCATCGGTCAAGGAAGAAATTGCTCAGCTGACAGCATTGTATGACCATAAACCTGACTTCTTTGTGGATAAACTAGCCAACGGGATTAGCATCATCGCTGCTGCTTTCTATCCCAAACCAGTTATCGTCAGGATGTCAGATTTCAAGAGTAACGAATACGCCAATCTCTTAGGGGGTAAACAGTTTGAACCCAAAGAAGAGAACCCGATGCTAGGATGGCGAGGGGCGTCTCGTTACTGTGATGAAATCTACCGGGAAGCCTATGGTTTGGAATGTAAGGCACTCAAACGGGTACGGGATGAGATGGGACTCACAAACGTTATCCCCATGATTCCCTTCTGTCGCACTCCTGATGAAGGTCGCCGGGTGCTGGCGGAAATGGAAAAACATGGCTTGAAGCGGGGGGAGAATGGGTTAGAAGTCTATGTGATGTGTGAAATCCCCAGTAACGTCATCCTAGCCGACGAGTATAGCCAAATCTTTGACGGCTTCTCCATCGGTTCTAATGACCTCACTCAATTAACCTTAGGATTAGACCGTGACTCTGCTTTAGTTGCCCATATCTTTGATGAACGTAACGAAGCAGTTAAACAAATGGTGCGGATGGTGATAGAAAAAGCCAAGAAAAATGGCCGCAAGATTGGTATTTGTGGTCAAGCACCAAGTGACTATCCGGAATTTGCCTGCTTCTTAGTGGAGTTGGGAATTGATTCCATCAGCTTGAACCCTGACTCGGTACTCAAGACACTTCTGGATATCGCCAAGGTAGAAGGAGTAAATTAGTGTCCCGGTGTTAGGTGTTAAGAGGGTTATGTGTTAATAAATTTACATTACACCTAACCAAACACCTCAAGGTTTTCCCCCATGGAGATGACTTGAATCTCGTCGCATTTAGGGGCAAGTTGCAAGTAGCTTCTAGCTTCAAAACGTCTCCGGTGCGCTTGACCCATTAAGAATTAAATTCGCCACGGGTCGCACCGCAAAGATGCCAAGTTTGGTGATTGATGTCGCCGAGTTCTTGATCAACAATCGCAGATGACCTGGGAGGAAGGATGAGTTAATAGCCAAAAATTCTCATGTAATTCAAAATCAAAAATTACATTACAAAACTTTAAGATACGCCAAGGGCCTAGGGATTAACTTGCCCCAAACCATAGAAAAACCTTGGCTAACCATAAACTTGACGTTTTTTAAGAAATATAAAATAGGAGGAATTGGGGATGATAGCTCCAGAGAAATATAAATAAAATCTAAAGATTATAAAATAAATCAAGAATGGGTAATTAAATAGAACAAATTCTACCATTTTTGATTTTCCCAACTCTATCAAATGTAGATGAGCTGAAATCACTAGTTCTCTTGCTGTCAGCTCAAGTAAAAAACCATGGTAGCCATAACTATGGGTGAAACCACCCGTAATAGCTACTAGCTAGATGTCTTCAGGCTTGTGGTATCGCTAATGAGGGTGTCTTCAATGGCACAGCTCACGGGTAAACAGGATCCACAGACAGCAGTGGAACAAGTGAAAGCTTGACAAGCCTATAAAAGGGTGCATTTTAAAACAATTTTTTTTCAATCCATACTATAAAGGGTGTTGACATGTTAACAAAAATTAACGAAACCATCAAACCAACCTTTGCCGTAGTCTGGCAAACGCTATCATCTGTGCTGCTTGGGATTGCCCATAATTTCCAAGCTATAAAAACCAGGTTTTCAGGAATCTTCTTTAACGAGGTCAACCTAGATTTGATATCTGAGGAAGACAATTGTGAACCCAACCCAGTCATAAAGGTGTCAATGTTGACTAATGCTGGCTTGGGCACTGTGCCGTACTACTGCTTCTTTTGGAAAGGTTGAAGCAGTGCAAGTAGGCCATGGGTATAAAAGGGTGCATTTTAAGACAATTTTTTTTCAATCCATACTATAAAGGGTGTTGACATGCTAACAACAATTAACGAAACCATCAAACCAACCTTTGCCGTAGTCTGGCAAACGCTATCATCTGTGCTGCTTGGGATTGCCCATAATTTCCAAGCTATAAAAACCAGGTTTTCAGGAATCTTCTTTAACGAGGTCAACCTAGATTTGATATCTGAGGAAGACAATTGTGAACCCAACCCAGTCATAAAGGTGTCAATGTTGACTAATGCTGGCTTGGGCACTGTGCCGTACTACTGCTTCTTTTGGAAAGGTTGAAGCAGTGCAAGTAGGCCATGGGTATAAAAGGGTGCATTTTAAGACAATTTTTTTTCAATCCATACTATAAAGGGTGTTGACATGCTAACAACAATTAACGAAACCATCAAACCAACCTTTGCTGTAGTCTGGCAAAAGCTGTCATCTGTGCTCCTTGGGATTGCCCATAATTTCCAAGCTATCAAAAGCCGGGTTTCAGGCATCTTCTTTAACCAGGCCAACCTAGATTTGATATCTGAGGAAGACAATTGTGAACCCAACCCAGTCATAAAGGTATCAATTTTGACTAATGCTGGCTTGGGCAGTGTACCGTACTACTGCTTCTTGTGGGAAGAACGTAAACTTTACTGATTCCACCTAGTCCAGGCTCGCAGAAATAAGTCACCACTTTCATCTACAGAGGTCGGAGCTGGTCATTTCACTTATTTCGGTTTCCCCTGCACTAGTACTAAGTTTCCTTGACAGTATACTACATTATACCAATTAACGAGAATCCCTGCCTTCAGAAGGTAGGGATTCTCGTTAATTCCTGGATTAATTGCACATCAATTTCATCTGGCCATCTCCCGATCTGGTCATCCCGACCTCTGGCCATCTGCATCTGTAGTGCTACTTTGAAGACTTGCTATAGCTTGGATAGCCCCATAGCTGATTAGGGGGTAAGCTGAGAAGGACCTGTTGGTGTAACCAAAAGTGTGTTAACTGTGGTCTACTGATTGGTCTACTGATTGGCAAACTGGGATCAAAGGGCATTCACCCTTTCAGTCATGGAGGTGGCAAACTAGAAGAAATGGATTTAAGTAGGGGAGTTGATCTTGGCACGTAAGATAGAGCCTCTATGGGCAGTACAAGATGACCAACAGAGAAAGGACGTTCTGATGAAGCGTAAAAATCAACACATGTTAGCACTGGTGTGGCGAAGCACTATTGTTTTGTCATTCTTCCTGTTGCCTGTTGGCCTTGGCAGTGCCCAATCCATCGAACCTGACCCTCCAAAACAGATAGTCGCTCAGAGCTCAAGTCAAAAGCAAGTTCAAACTGATGCGAATCTTAGCTTTCAGCGGGTGACGCTCCTGTCTAATGTTTTGCTGGTTGTGTTGGTCACTCTGGTACTGCTACTGGTGGCTGCGATCGCAGCGTTGTGGCTGCTAAGAAGGTCTGTGATTCGTGAGGTTGCCCAAATCGTGAGAGCTCACCTCAATGAACTGACTGACTTGGAAGATAGGATTGTCAGTGCCAATAAAAATGTTCAAAGTATCCTCGAAAAAACTGAAGACATTGCTTTGGAGCTAGATCAGCAGGCGGCAGAGTTTAAACAAGACCTAAGTGTTAAACGAGAAAATCTATCTAAGCTGCTATCCAAATTGTCTCAGTCCCAGCAACAGGCATTAACGACAATCAAGACGCAAAAAACCGATACTCAACAAGAGCTAGAACAATTAGAGACTGACTTTGCCTCAAGACTGTCTAAACTCGAGCAAGACGCTAAAAAGCAACGGGATAGTTTTCTGAAGTATCTAGAAAACTTAAGCGCTGAGTTTGCCCCCCAATTATCTGAACTCAAGGGGGATGTGCAAGCCCAGAAAGAGACAATACTGAAGAAACTGAAGCAATTAGAGACAGAGTTTGGCTCCGAACTGTCTGACCTGAAAGAAACTGCGGTAAACCAAAAGGACTTAACTTTAAAAGATTTCGAAAAATTAGGGGCTGAATTTACTCCAGAATTATCGAAAATCCAGGCGGATGTACAAGCCCAGAAAGAGATAATACTGAAGAAACTGAACCAATCAGAGACAGAGTTTGGCTCCGAACTGTCTGACTTGAAAGCCAAGGCTCAAAAACAAAGCGAAGATTACCTGCAAACCATAGAAAAATCAAGTGCTGACTTTGCTCCTCAACTATCTGAACTTCAGGGTAATGTACAAGAACATAAGGATAAAGTCCTGCAGCAACTAAATCAATCAGAGTCTGATTTTGCTGTTGAACTGTCTGAGCTTAAGGCAAAGGCTGATAAAGAAAGGAACAGTTACCTCAAGAATCTAGAAAAACTCACCTCTGATTTTGCTCCTCAACTATCTTTACTCAAAGCCAATGTCCAAGGGCATCAAGATAAAGTATTGGAGAAACTGAACCAATCAGAGACAGAGTTTGCCTCAAAATTGTCTGAACTTGAAGCCAAGGCTCAACAGCAACGGGATTTAATACTAGAAAATATAAAACAGGTAGAGACAGAGTTTACTCCTCAGCTATCTGACATTAAGGTGGAGGCTGAACAAAAAGCTCAACATAAAATCGATTTAGCTCTTCAGAAGCTAGAGCAATTAGGAACTGACATTACTGAACAACTTTCAAAATCCCAGTCGAAGATTGAAGTGCAAATCGATAAGACTCTCCAGCATCTGAAAGAGCTAGAGGCTAATTTAACAACTCAGGTTTCTGACTCTCAGTCAGGAATTCAAACCCAGAATGCTCAGACCATTCAGAGTCTGGAAAAATTAGAAACAGAGGCGAAAACTCAACTTTCTGATTTACAGTCGGACATTCAAAAGCGAAAAGATATAATCATTCAAAATCTGGACAAATTGGAAACCACCTTGGCTGCTCAGCTGTCTGAGGTGGAATCTGAGGCTCAAACCGAGAAGGATAAAATTCTACAACAACTAGCAGAGATTTCCCCAACATCCATTGCAGAAGCTGCTCTGTCTGAAGTGCTGCAAAACACTCAAACTCTGACGGAACAATTAGAACGCCTCAAATCGAACCATCCTAAATTGTTCTTGAATCCAGATGACTATGTGAATCAGGGCAATACTCTATTCTCTCAAGGGCAGTATCAAGATGCGATCGCTTCCTATGATCAAGCTCTTGACCTTCAACCGAATAACCCTGATATTTGGTATCAGCGAGGTATGGCATTATGGGAATTACAGCAGTATCAAGATGCGATCGCGTCCTATGACAAAGTAATTGAGCTTAAGCCAGATGACCCAGATAGCTGGTATCAAAGAGGTCTGGCTTTGATGGAACTCCGGCGGTATGAAGGAGCAGTGGTTGCTTTTAATAAGGTGGTTAAACTCAAGCAAGACCACTACAAAGCCTGGTTAAACCGGGGCATGACCCTAAGACGGTTGAGACGCTACGAAGATGCGATCGCTTCCTATGACAAGGCCCTAGAAATTCAGCCAAACTATCATCAAGCTTGGGTTGACCGAGGAGTAGCACTGGGAATGCTACAAAAGCATGAAGAGGCGTTTGAATCCTTCGACCAAGCTGTCCAAGTTCAGCCAGATAATACAGTAGCCTGGTTGAATCGAGGCATGGCTCTGGATGTATTAGAAAGATACCAAGAAGCTGTTGCTTCTTTTGACAAGGCTATTGAATTAAATCCCGACTCCCACAAAGCCTGGAATTACAGAGGTTCTACCTTAGTCAAGCTAGAACAGAATGATCAGGCATTGGAAAGCATTAATCGGGCTTTGGAGATTCAACCTGAGTATGCTGCTGGTTATTATAACAAAGCAATCGTTTATTCTTCCCAGGGTCAAGTCACCTTAGCTGTGGAAAACCTAGAGCAGGCGATTGAGCTAAATCCAAGGTATCGGGAAGAGGCGAGTAATGACCCGGATTTTGAGGCTATTTCAGAAGATGATCGGTTCTGGCAGTTGATTGGAGGCTAGAATCCTCTTGATCTCCTGGGTCCGGCAAATAATTCCTATTCCATGCTTGCGATCAACTATGAACTAAAGTCTAGTTTAGTCTAGATTGATATAGCAGGAAATGAGCTTGCGCCAACATATTTCTATAATCCCAGATCAGACAGCATGGTAGACCTGACCCCAAATCCTAGTTTCAGTTTGACTATTTGCTTAACATACCCCAACCGTGCCGGGATGTTAGCCAGCGTAACTCAAGCGATCGCATCTGTTGGCGGTCAATTGGGAGAAATTATGGTGGTGGAGAAAACTCGGAAAATTGCTACTCGCGAGATTACCGTAGATGCAGCTAGCACTGAACACGCTGAACAGATTGTACAAGCGGTGTCAGAAGTTCCCGATGTCCAAATCCTAAATGTCTATGACCGCACCTTCAACCTCCATCGCGGTGGCAAAATCAGTGTCAACAGCAAAATCCCCCTCAAGCATCAATCTGAATTGGCTATGGCTTACACTCCTGGTGTAGGTCGGATTTGTAAAGCGATCGCATCTGACCCAGAACAGGTCTACTCCTTTACCATTAAAAGCAACATGGTTGCTGTGGTCACCGATGGCAGTGCAGTGTTGGGGTTGGGTAACTTAGGGCCAGAAGCCGCTTTGCCAGTGATGGAAGGTAAAGCAATGCTGTTCAAAGAGTTTGCTGGTATTGATGCTTTTCCTATCTGCCTAGCTACCCAAGATACGGATCAGATCGTGGAAACCGTTAAAACTATCGCGCCGGTTTTTGGTGGTATTAATTTAGAAGATATCAGTGCTCCCCGTTGCTTTGATATTGAAGCCAGACTCCGGCAGGAGTTAGATATTCCAGTCTTTCACGATGACCAGAACGGTACGGCTATTGTCACCCTTGCTGCCTTGACCAATGCCCTGAAGCTAGTCAAGAAATCCCTAGAAGAGGTAAGAATTGTTATTAATGGAGCTGGCGCTGCCGGTATGGCAGTTGCCCGGTTACTCCGTAAAGCTGGTGCAGGTGTAATTTGGATATGCGACTCCCAAGGCATTATTTCTACTAAACGCCCTAACTTGACTGAGCAAAAGCAAGAATTTGCTGTGGATGCTTCGGGTACTCTCGCTGGTGCCATTGGTAATGCCGATGTGTTTATTGGGGTGAGTGTACCTGGGGTTCTAACCCCAGACATGGTCAGGTCCATGGCCAAGAAGCCCATTGTCATGGCTATGGCTAATCCTATCCCGGAAATTCAGCCAGAATTGGTAGTAGATGATGTAGCAGTAATGGCTACAGGTCGTAGTGACTATCCCAATCAGATTAATAATGTTCTGGCTTTTCCAGGGGTTTTTCGTGGCGCTATAGATTGTCGGGCGTCAACCATTACCGTGAATATGTGTCTCGAAGCAGCTTTTGCGATCGCATCCCTGATTAATCCCAGTGATTTAGATCGAGAACATATCATTCCCTCAGCATTTGATGAGCGAGTTGCTCCTGCGGTTGCTGCTGCGGTGCAAAGGGCAGCACGTCAGGATGGTGTAGCATGCCATTAATAAGTAGTTGTATTTCGATAATTTCATGATTAAGCCATAGCAATTAGCTATTCTGGTGGCATTTGATTCATTTTTTGAGGCAGGACTGATGATTGTAACTACTACTGATGTTATTCAAGGTGCGATTGTTGAAGAGTATTTGGGCGTTGTCACTGCTGAGGTGGTTTACGGCACCAATGCACTGCGGGATTTCTTTGCTGGTATTCGAGATTTAATCGGAGGACGTACTGGCAGTTATGAAAAAGTCTTTGAAAAAGGACACCAAGAAGCCCTCAAAGAATTGAAGCAACGTGCCTCAGAACTAGGAGCAGATGCTGTGATTGGCATTGCTATGGATACTGGCACAATTAACGTTGATGAAAAGGGGGTGCTGCTACTGATTACCGCGACTGGCACAGCCATCAAAATCAAGAATTAAGGGTTGCTTGACAGTTGACGGGTACCCGTCAACTGTTGTTTAACTAAATCCGCTAAATTTCCTTGACAACTCATACTCGTTACGACTACGATTAAAGAGTAACAATCATAAAGGAATGAGTAAGACAAGATGGTTATCAATCAAGTACCCGACGTAGTATTTAAGACCAGAGTCAGAGATGAGTCAGTTGCTGGACCCAATCCCTTCCGCTGGCAAGACCGCACTACACAGGAAATTTTTGGCGGTAAGCGTATCGTGCTATTTTCCCTTCCTGGTGCCTTCACACCCACCTGTTCATCAACCCACTTACCCCGCTATGAAGAACTCTATGACGAGATCAAAGCACAAGGGGTTGATCAAGTGATCTGCTTATCTGTCAACGATGCCTTCGTGATGTTCCAGTGGGGCAAACAGCAAGGGGTTCAGAATATCTTCTTGCTACCCGATGGTAATGGGGAATTCACCCGCAAAATGGGGATGTTGGTAGAAAAAGATAATCTCGGTTTTGGTATGCGTTCTTGGCGCTACTCTATGGTGGTAGATAACGGCAAGATTGAAAAAATGTTTGTAGAACCAGGCTATGAAGATAACTGCCCTACCGATCCCTTCGAGGTCTCAGATGCAGATACCATGTTGGCATACTTGAAGTCAGCTAAAAGTTGAGATACTTCCCAGCTTAGTTAAGGCTTTATCAGTAGAGGCGTTACCTGCAACGCCTCTACTGTTTTCAGTTTGGTGCGTAAGTCCTGATAATCGTGGATTGACTTGAGAGTGATACAACAATCATTACCTTGGACGATCAGTAAAATTTTACCTCCGACGCCTATTGCGCCTATCTACCAAAAATAAGTAATCTTTCAACCGAATAGTAATTCAGAAGTTTGGGGGAGTCATGAGCTACGATTTTGATTTATTCGTTATTGGTGCAGGTTCCGGAGGAATTGCTACAGCTAGACGAGCCGCAGAATATGGGGCAAAAGTAGGCATTGCAGAATTTGACCGTTTAGGTGGAACTTGCGTAAATCGTGGCTGCGTTCCTAAGAAGCTGATGGTTTATGCCTCCCATTTTCCTGATCAATTTGAAGAGGCACAGGGATATGGCTGGAGTAAGGTACACAGTACCCTGGATTGGACAACCATGATCACAGCAGTGAATCAGGAAACAGAACGCCTCAATGGCATTTACCAACGTATGTTGGATAACTCCAAAGTGGAACTGTTTCAGGGTTATGCTAAGTTCGTGGATTCCCACACCATAGACATTGGCGGACGCAAAGTAACTGCACAGAAAATCTTGATTGCAGTAGGAGGACATCCGGTCAAGCCCGATATTCCCGGAATTGAACACGCGATTACCTCTGATGATATCTTCCACCTCAAGGAACAACCGAAGCGGATCGTGATTCTTGGGGGTGGCTATATTGGTGTCGAGTTTGCCTGTATTCTCAATGGCTTAGGCTCTGAAGTCACGGTGGTTATTCGTCGTGATCAGATTTTACGGGGATTTGATGCGGAAATCGGTTCCGAGATTCAACAAGCCATGGAGAACCATGGGATTCGCGTGCTAAATAACAGTAAGATCATCGCTATTGAAAACACATCAGCCGGTCTGAATGTAACGGTACAAGGACAATCACAAACAACTATAATTGCTGATGCAGTCAGTTTAGCTGCCACAGGTCGTATACCCAATATCCAGAATCTAGGTTTAGAGAATACTGGAGTAGCAATTGAAAACGGTGCGATCGCAGTCGATAAGTACAGTCTTACCACAGAAGACCATATCTTTGCGGTAGGAGATTGTACTAACCGCATGAACTTAACTCCCGTTGCGATTAATGAAGGTCGTGCCTTTGCCGATACCGTATTTGGTGGCAAATCCCGGATCATGAGCTACGAGAATGTCCCAACCGCAATTTTTACCACACCCGAAGCAGCTACGGTTGGTCTAAGTGAGGCCGAAGCACGGGAGAAATATGGGGATGCGGTAAAAGTCTATCGTTCTCGGTTCAGAGCGATGTACTATACTCTACCTGGTCGGGATGAAAAAACCCTGATGAAGTTAGTGGTTGACCAAAACACTGACAAAGTCTTGGGTGCTCATATGGTAGGAGACCATGCAGCAGAGATTATTCAAGGAATTGCGATCGCATTGAAAACTGGAGCTACCAAAGCTAACTTTGATGCTACTGTTGGAATTCATCCCAGTTCTGCAGAAGAGTTTGTCACAATGCGCTAAGGGACTGAAAAAGGTTTCGAAATACAGTTAGTTGTAACTAGGGCGTGAGCACACGCCCTAGTTTCGTACTATAGCGCTTTAAAATCAGATGTGAAAATTTATAGCAATTCAATTGATTAATGCTGTAAACCAGGTATTGTTACTAAGTGCTTAAATACTTTCAATTCTCAATATCAACACTACTGAATCGAAATAAATCCTAAAAAAGCGGCTAGAACTGTATTATCAGGAAGGAATGGCTGATGTTTAACTCAATACATCTGAGTTAAACATCAGCATCTAGTGGTAGAAAGCCCAAGTTTCCCCATGTCATCTTTACAAAAATTAGAAAAATTCGTCAAAATACCTAATAAAGTTAAAACCCGCCGCATTCTTTGGTTTGAACGATTAATGGCGATCATCGCCTTGATTAATCTGCTTTTAGTATTCTTTGACCTCAGCTATATCCCCTTAAGGGATTTCTGGCTACATCAGAAAATTCAGGTATTTAGCTTTACCATTGGTCCGATCAAATCCAAAGGCTTTCCCCTATCGATTCCCATTCCTGATATCACTCCATTATACGACCAATTTAAAGGGATTGAAGACAACCGAGATACTCAAAAATATTTGGACAAAGTTGAGCAAATAGAAAATCAGATTAACAAGATAGGATTATCTTCTATAGAAGAGTCTATAGAAGTAGAAAAAAAACTTAAGGAGCTGCGCAAACTTAGCTTAGAAATGATTGATACTAATCCTTTTCAAGTAGCCAATAAAACTGGAAACTTGGAAAAGCTGAAAAATAAGATGCGTAAGCATATACAAAATCCTGATAAGTCAGCAAAAGAGTCATTTGAGGAGTTCTGGACTCAAAAGTACTTAGCAAGCCATAGTGAAGAGGAAGGTTTGGGATTTTTTAACACCGAGATTAAACCCTTAATAGAAACTAACTATTACCGTCCAATTGGAGAAAATGGCGAATTCGTAGACCTATTCGGACTGATTGACTTCCCATATTTTATCTTATTTGGTACAGAGTTTTTGGCTCGTACCTGGTTAATCAGTCGCCGTCATTCTGGACTCAAGTGGCAAAATGCCATGCTGTGGCGCTGGTATGACATATTTTTGCTAATACCCTTATGGCGGTGGTTACGAATTATTCCCGTTACCATTCGTTTAGGTCAAGCTAAATTAATAGACCTGAGTGTCATTACCAGAGAAATCCGCTCGGGATTTGTTGCCAGTATTGCTCAAGAGATGACGGAAGTGGTCGTCATTCAAATTATTAACGAAGTTCAGGGCTCCATTAGCCGGGGTGAAATTACCAAATGGTTGTCTCAACAGGAAGTCCGCCCCTACATTGACCTTAATGACACTGATGAAGTGTCAGAGCTCACCACCATCATGGTAAAGATGACAGTTGATCAAGTCTTACCCAAAATCCGTCCTGATCTAGAGGCTCTCATGAAACACTATGTGGACATGGGGATTAAACAGTCCACACTTTATCAGGGACTTCAGAATGTACCAGGACTGGGACAATTCCAGAAGCAGCTCACAGAGGAATTAGTGAAAAACATTTTTGAGGCACTCTATGATGGGATTAATACTCTGATACAAGAAGACCCAGTTGCCGACGAACTCCTGGAACACCTACTCAAAAATTTAAGGGAAGTCTTAGGGGCAGAAATTAAGACCAAGGATAGATTACAGGAGATTCAGTATTTGATCACAGCTTGGTTAGAGGAATTCAAAATAAATTATGTCCGGCGCTTATCTGAAGAAGACTTAGATAAAATCTTAGATGAAACCAGAGCAATTCGTCAAAGATTTCAGGAATAACAGTAGTAAAAAAAAATTAAGATTATTCCAATAATTAATTGATTGTTTTTTTATTAGCGGATCTATAAACTAGGTTAATTTACAGTAAAACCATTCAATTGATGATTGATACCGAGTTGCATTCAAAGATAGTAGATGGGGAGATGGGGAGATTGGGGGCAGATAAAGTTGTACCTTTGATCGCAACTTAGTATGAAATTAAAAAAATATAGAAATAAAAAAAAATAAACATTTTTTTAAATTATTGTAAATAGTCAGAGATCATCATACAGTTTGACCGAATAATGCCCATAAGCTAAAATACTTATGGGTCAACAAAAACCAAGTTGACTTCTAGGGTCAGCTTGCTCTGAGGAAAAGGGCTGTGAAGTGGGAAAGTGCCGACGCACCAGACACCAAGCAGGGATTAGACCTCAAAACTACCCATGTTCAAGTTTTGATCAGGCAAGCATTTGAGCTGCTAATTGCGTTAGCTTCCGGCAAAATTAATCCCACATCTCAATGCTATGCCATGAGTGTGGGATTAATTTTGCACAGGGTATGCATGGAATTGCTATAATATGCGTACTGATAAACAAAGCCGTTCGCGTAGCGTGGCCTACGGCCTTAAATGCTGGTTTGTCAGCACAACAGTTTTAAAAAAAAGACATGGAGGCGCGCTTTCCTATGGCGAATTAAATTACGGGGTCGCGCCTCAAGAAAACAGAGCGGCAGGGCAGTCCGTTCTTAAAGCCCAGCGCCTCCTAAGCAATAGCTGGATTGGCTGGGAAGCCTACACTGAACTCAACGAGTCAGTGTGGGAGCTGTCACACTCAAACATAGCAACGGCAAGCTGGTAACTCCTAATCAATGATTCTGCGGGAAGTTTCCGGTTTGTCCTAGGGTTTAGAGTCTTCGAGCCCATGACCTTGTCAACAATAGCTCAGGACCAGTAACTAGAGATTGGGCTTGTGCTAACTAGATGTGCAGAAGCTTTTGGGCGGTTAGACTTCTTGGAGAAGATTTTGCCATGAAGTGGGTTGACCCCACTTTTTTTATTGGATTGGTGCCATGACTCATCCCCTGATTCCACAACTAATCGATTTGGCAACGCCATTGGCTCAAGATTTAGGATTAGAGATTGTAGAGGCTCTCTTCCAGACCAACAGACGCCCACCGGTGCTGCGTGTCTATATCCGCAACCCCATCCGTGACACTAGCTTGGATGACTGTGAACGCATGAGTCGTGCTTTAGAAGCTCAGTTAGATGCTAAGGACATCATTTTAGACACCTACGTTTTGGAAATTTCCAGTCCTGGGATCACACAGGACTTAAGCACAGACCGAGAATTCATTTCTTTCAAAGGGTTTGGTGTGATTGTTCAGACATCTGAACCCTATCAGGGGCAGCAAGAGTGGCGCGGGCAGTTAATTCGCCGGGATGAGAGCGGAGTTTATCTCAATCTCAAGGGTCGTGCGTTTGCCATTCCCCGTCAGCTCGTGTCCAGAGTAAAACTGGATGATGGGGGTTAAATTTTTATTGAAGGTTGCTAGGGGTGCAGCACTTGTTAAAGACAATGGCTCGACTATAGATCTACAAGTGCTTCTCCCCTACAAGCTTTAAGGTTGAGGATTGGAGTTGAACTTGATTTACTTTAAATCCCAAGACAATTGCCATGGATAGATTTAAGACGGAGATTTGCTGATGTCAATAGTTAGTTTGCCTGGACTTAAGGCAATGATAGAAGAAATTAGTCAAAGCCACAATTTACCTAGGTCTGCAGTTCAACAGGCATTAAGAGAAGCACTGCTAAAAGGCTATGAGCGCTATCGCCGTTCTCAACGGCTAGACCAACGATTTCATTTTGACGAAGAATATTTTGACAACTTTGAAGTCGATCTTGATATTGAAGAAGAAGGCTTCCGCGTTTTGTCTACCAAAACCATTGTCGAAGAGGTACAAAATAGTGACCATCAAATTTCTCTCAAAGAAGTCCAGGAAGTTGCCTCTGAAGCACAATTGGGAGATTCAGTGGTTTTGGATGTGACTCCAGACCAAGGAGAGTTTGGTCGCATGGCAGCGATTCAAACCAAGCAGGTGCTCTCTCAAAAACTCCGAGACCAACAGCGTAAGCTGATTAAGGAAGAGTTTCAAGACCTAGAAGGAACTGTTCTGCAATCTCGATCACTACGGTTTGAGCAGCAGTCTGTTATTATGGCACTCAGCAGTGGTTTTGGTCGGCCAGAGGTAGAAGCTGAACTGCCCAAACGGGAACAGCTCCCCAATGATAACTATCGCATTAACTCCACCTTTAAGGTTTATCTCAAAAAAGTCCGGGAAGGCCCTCACCGTGGTCCTCAGCTGGTGGTATCCAGAGCGGCGGCTGGTTTAGTGGTCTATCTGTTTGCCAACGAAGTCCCAGAAATAGAAGATGAGGTGGTAAGGATTGTCGCAGTGGCACGGGAAGCTAATCCTCCTTCTCGTCATGTCGGACCAAGGACTAAAATTGCTGTAGATACCCTGGAGCGAGATGTGGATCCGGTGGGAGCTTGCATTGGTGCTAGAGGTTCCCGCATTCAAGTTGTGGTGAATGAATTACGAGGTGAAAAAATCGACGTAATTCGTTGGTCTCCTGATCCATCTACCTATATTGCCAACGCTCTTAGCCCAGCCCAAGTGGATCAGGTGCTACTAGTCAATCCAGAAGAACGTCAAGCTCATGTTTTAGTAGCAGAAGACCAGCTGAGTTTAGCTATAGGCAAAGAAGGACAAAATGTTCGCCTTGCCGCCCGCCTTACGGGTTGGAAGATTGACATTAAAGATGCTGCGCAATACAAAAAAGACACTACCGACATGTCTAAACAGGATACCCTAGAAGAAGAAGATGTCGATAGCAATGAGTTACAGGAAGATTACCAAGAAGGAGTAGAAACACCAGAAAATGTGCTGGATGCTGAGCCAGTGCTTGATTTGAATACTCAAGAAGAAGAATGAGGAATTTTAGGGGTTAACCCTGAGGTGAGGAAAGTTTTGCCAAGGTTGAGAATGGTAATGGTATACAATGATACCCCTAAGCTTGTTGGTTTAGAATGGTAGTGGAGTGTGGGGTTTCGGCTTTGGTCAAGAATTCTTTTACAGTTTTCTTCCAAGCCAATGAGTTATTGAATACTTCCACTTATTGCTGGGTTAGTCTACTCCCCCTACCCCCTACTGCCGGTTGGTGTGGTGATTTTATTCTTGTGTTAGTCATCCCAGTCTCAAGGGTGTGAGGATCTCTACTATAGTTTTTCATCTTCTGCTCACACCACCGGTTAGCCCACATCCGTACCGCCTTCTGGCATTGATTTTTGGTTTCATTGGGTAACTCAATCAGGTAAAACAGGGCGTTTGCCCAATCGCAAACGCCCTACAAGCCTCCATCTACCGTACCCTTTAAAGAAGGAGGACTTTTGAGATTTTCCAAACCGAAAACCCTTATGAAACCAAACTATCGACGTTGTCTTAGCTGCCGGAAAGTAGCACCAAAACAGGAGTTTTGGCGTATTGTCCGAGTCTATCCGTCACGAAAGGTACAATTAGATCAGGGTATGGGTCGTTCAGCTTACTTATGTCCTCAACTGAGTTGCCTAGCGGCGGCTCAAAAGAAAAACCGACTGGGGCGATCACTGCGTGCATCGGTGCCAAAAAATCTGTACGAAACTTTATGGCAGCGTTTAGCTACCATGCCAAGCCAACCCAATTTAGGTAATTAAAGGGTGAATCTAGCAGCAATTTCTTCCATGTATGTTCGTCCGGGGAACATAAGTAATCGTTAGGATACTAAGGAAGTCATTAGTTCTATTGATGCTCTGGTTTCAAAAGGGAGGTGAATTTACTTCGATTATACGCTAGCTACCTTTAAAGGCATACGCGGTGATTAGGCGGTTTAACCGAACCGTCAATTTAAAATGCTGCTTGGCTTTTTTCACAGGAAAGAAGCACGCGATAATAGATAAACTTATCAAACTACCGTTGAGGTGAACACACCAACGAAAAAGCATGGATGGTTGATTATCTGTTGAGCATCGCTTATCTTATCGTTTAAGCTTTCCAATAAAGCTTGATAAAGTAAAAAGTCATTCGAGTAGTTGAGTATGGTTTAACAACACGTAGGTACGACAGGGGAATAGTGCATGAACAGCGGCAAAGTCAGAATTTACGAATTATCACGGGAATTGAATTTGGACAACAAGGAAATTTTGAGCATCTGTGAAGGACTCAATATTGCAGTTAAAAGTCACAGTAGCACGATTACAGAATCGGATGCCCAACGGATTCGCACGACAGCCGAAAAATATTCTGACCAACTAGCAGCTGTAAGCAATAGCGAAGGTGAGTCATCGGCAAATAAAGGTTCTAAGTTAAGCTCTGGTAAATTAGTTCGACGTCCCAAAGGGGAGCGGAAGCAGCAAATTGTGGAGCTTCGTAAGCACAAACGCAGTTCTGGGAATACTTCTAGCCAGAGAAGTAATCAAATGGCAATCCCACCCCAACCTCCCATTAAGCCGACTGCTATACCCCCTCGTCAACCTAGCACTCTCAATCGACCTAAGCAGGTCATTGAACAGGACACCAAGATTAAGCAGGATACTAAACCAGAACTAGCTGCTAAACCAGAACTAGCCGCTAAACCAGAACCAGCCGCTAAACCAGAACTAGCCGCTAAACCAGAACCAGCAGCTAAACCAGAACCAGCAGCTAAACCAGAACCAGCAGCTAAACCAGAACCAGCAGCTAAACCAGAACCAGCAGCTAAACCAGAACTAGCCGCTAAACCAGAACTAGCCGCTAAACCAGAACTAGCCGCTAAACCAGAACTAGCCGCTAAACCAGAACCAGCCGCTAAACCAGAACTAGCCGCTAAACCAGTCCAGAAGATTTCACAGCAGAGTACTGCCTCAGCTAAGATTACAGAAAAACCAAAATTAACTGGACCTCCTGTCAGAGTATCACAATCAAAAAGTCAGCCGGCTAAGGTTGAACGACCGATAAAGTCAAACCAAAAAGGTTCTTCCGGTTCAAAGTCAGTAAAGAGTCCAACTCCTAACAAATCCCCTAACAAATCCCCTGTTATTAATAAACAGTCAACGCCCTCGGAAACATCACCACCAAAGCGTTCTAGTTCACCAAGACCAACCGTTCCTGAACTCCAGCGACCTCCAAAAAGAACCAAACCAGGTCTTGATAAAGACAATTCTCAAGTAGCAGCAATCGATGCTGACTCAACGGGTCTGACAGATGATGGCTCTGATCAAGAGACCAACACCTTAGTCAATGAATCTGAGGAACTGCTCAAGGAGGTCAAGCTCCGGCGACCATCTGTCCCCCGACCTGCTAAGAAAAAAGAGTGGGAGGCAGAAAATGGAGAAGACGAAGACAAAGCCCAGAAGGGTAAATCCGCCAAACTCAAGCGGCGACCTAAAATGATTCTGGATGATGAAGATGATATTGAAACAGAATCAGATCAAATCGATAACAAAATCGATGGTTCATTTTCAGTTAGTCTTTCTCTGGCTCGTCCTCCCAAACCAAAGTCACTACAAAAACAGCAAAGCCAAGCACATACTGCCAGTGTTAACCAAAAGAAGAAGCCTGCTAAAGCCAGTAGTAGCAACAAGTCGGATCAGCGCGATCGCCGTCGTACACAGAAAAGTCAGCCCAAACGCCCAGAACAAATTGTTTTGAGAGACTCACTCACCATTAGAGACCTGGCTAATCAACTTGCTATTGCAGAAACTGACATTGTTAAAATGCTCTTCTTCAAAGGCATAGCTGTGAGTGTTACCCAGACTTTGGATGTTCCTACTGCCACAATGGTAGCTGAGGAAGTGGGAGTCAAGGTCGAGATGGAAGAAGAAGCCTCTGCTGCGACTAAGGTGGAAATGCTGGATGTCCAAGACCTGGAAAACCTCGAGCGGCGTCCACCTGTGGTGACAATTATGGGTCATGTTGACCACGGTAAAACGACTCTACTCGATGCCATTCGTGAAGCAAAAGTGGCTCAAGGAGAAGCCGGTGGAATTACCCAGCATATTGGTGCATACCACGTAGATGTTGAGCATGAGGAGAAAATTCAACAGGTTGTCTTCTTAGACACCCCCGGTCACGAAGCCTTTACAGCCATGCGGGCAAGGGGAACAAAAGTAACCGATATTGCTGTGCTAGTAGTAGCGGCTGATGATGGGGTGCAACCTCAGACCCTTGAAGCCATTAGTCATGCTAGAGCTGCTGAAGTTCCCATGGTCGTTGCTATTAACAAAATTGATAAAGCCGGAGCTCAACCTGATCGGGTTAAGCAAGAATTATCAGAACGGGGCTTGGTTCCAGAAGAATGGGGTGGTGAAACGATCATGGTACCAGTGAGTGCTATCCAAAGGGAAAACTTGGATTCACTGCTGGAGATGATTCTATTGGTCTCAGAGCTAGAAGAACTCTCTGCTAATCCGGATCGACCAGCCAAAGGTACGGTGATTGAAGCTCACCTCGATAAAGCTAGAGGGCCTGTTGCTACCTTCTTAGTGCAAAACGGTACGCTGCGGGTCGGTGATAGCCTGGTTGTTGGTTCAGTTTTCGGTAAGGTCAGAGCCATGCTTGATGACCGAGGACAGCGAGTCGAACAAGCCAGTCCCTCGTTTGCTGTGGAAGTCCTTGGCTTGAGTGATGTTCCAGCTGCTGGTGATGAGTTTGAAGTCTTTGAGAGCGAAAAAGAAGCCCGGGCAGTTGCTGGTGAAAGAGCTCAACAGCAACGTCAATCTCGCCTGCAAACTCGCATGAAATCAAGGCGAGTTACCCTCACTGAATTATCAGCCCAGGCTCAAGAAGGTGAACTCAAGGAACTCAACTTGATTTTGAAGGCAGACGTTCAAGGCTCGGTGGAAGCTATTCTGGGATCCCTCGAACAGCTGCCCCAAAATGAAGTGCAAATTCGAGTTCTACTGGCTGCCCCTGGGGAAGTCACCGAAACGGATGTGGACTTAGCGGCTGCTAGTGGTGCAGTTATTGTTGGCTTTAACACTACCTTAGCTCCTGGTGCTCGACCAGCAGCTGAACAGGAAGGGGTAGATGTGCGGGAATACAACATCATCTACAAACTCCTGGATGATGTTCAAGGTGCTATGGAAGGTCTGTTAGAGCCAGAAGAGGTAGAAGAACCATTGGGTGAAGTAGAAGTTCGAGCTGTCTTCCCAGTGGGTCGTGGTGCCGTTGCGGGTTGCTATGTACTCTCAGGCAAAGCCGTGCGCAATTGCCGTTTACGAGTGCGGCGTGGTGGCAAAGTTATCTACGAAGGAGTTTTGGATTCCCTCAAGCGTGTTAAGGATGATGTCAAGGAAGTCAATGCTGGCTACGAATGTGGTATGGGTGTTGATAAATTCAACGACTGGGCGGAAAAAGATATCATTGAAACCTATCAGATGGTAACCAAGCGACGGACTCTCTCCCTGAAGTAGGGCTGAGGGGTGTTCTTACCCAGGCATCCATTGCCGGGTAGGTTGTTTTGTTTAAGGTTGAAGGTTAAAGGTTATTGAGACGAGTTGCTCTGTGGCAAGCTTGCAATTGTCAAGGTTCCATCCAAAGCAACTTTTAACCTGTTAACCGATAACCTCCAACCCTAACCCTGCCAAATTGTAAGTATTAAGTGTTGCTAAAAGCACAATCCTAAAAAAGCAGATAGGATAGTGTACAGGTAAGCTTAATAGTTTACCACTTAAGCATGACCCAACTAGATTCATCTGTATTAAATTTTGGTAAGGTGCATATGGCAAGCTTCGTTAAATCCGAATCCGGACCATTAGATCACGACACTCAAGTTTGGGACAGTCTTAAACAAGCCATAGCCGCTAGTTCAGGATTCCAACGCTGGCAAATGGAACATCCCTTGGGTGAACAATTTCAGGATTATAGTCTTGATAGCCGAGTACGTCGTTACTTACGTGAAACTCTAGAAATGCTTGCCTACTGAAATCCTTAGGGTTTCCTGTCAACGGTCAACGGTCAACGGTCAAAGGCGGCTGGACGAAAGACAAATGAGGAAGGATAATTAGCATTGCTGCTGATTTTGGACTTGACATGGCCTTTGAATATCCTGATGACCTGAAATACCTTGATAGCCACGAATATGTACGGCTTGATGGAGAAATTGCCACTATTGGTATTACCGCCTTTGCCATTGACCAACTGGGTGACTTAGTTCTTCTGGAACTCCCAGAAATTGACGACACTATCGAGAAGGGTAACAAAGAAAATGACAAAAGCTTTGGTACCATTGAATCGGTCAAGGCAGTTTCGGATCTATATTCCCCGGTATCGGGTACGGTGGTAGAAAGAAATGAGGAGATGATCGAGGCTCCTGAACAGATTGCAGAAGACCCCTATGGTGAAGGCTGGTTAATTAAAGTGCGGCTGAATGACCCTGATAACCCACTGGAGGGTGTCCTTTCTGCTGAGGAGTACCGTGCCAAAGTCGAGGCAGAGTAGATTATAAATTGGGTTTAACAGCAAGTAACTTAAGATACAGCTATAGCGAAGGTTCTGTAAAAAGCTGATAAATAGGGTTGTCATCACTACACCCAGCTGTGTAAAGTTGTGTATCTAGAATCAATCTAGCAACACCCCTAGCTTGTCAAATGCTAGGTTTTCATATTGTATATTTAGAACTAAAGCAATTTAGTTCTAAATCGCTTTAGTTATAAATCCGGGCTTTGTGTATCTATAGATTTACAGATTTACCAACTTAGGGGGTCACAGCCCTCAAAAGTGACCCCCGCCTTCGCTGCTTAATTCACAAATTGATTTACTATGCAGAATTTGGATATCCAGGATCAAAAAAATAGAGCAAATACTCAGTCGTTGCTGAAATCTGACCCCAATCTTTCCGCATCACAAAAAATACCATCTACCGATGCTTTTGTCAATCGACACATAGGTCCAAATCCAGATGCAATCGAGCAAATGCTCAAGGTCCTGGGTATATCCACTATAGATAGCCTGATTGAGCAAACTGTACCCGCCGCTATTTGGCTTAATCAACCTCTGCAGTTACCAGCAGCACAAAGCGAGTATGCTGCCCTGGCTCAGCTAAAAGAAATTGCCTCTAAGAATCAAGTCTTCCGGTCTTTCATTGGCATGGGATATTACGACTGCATTACCCCACCTGTAATTCAACGGAATATCCTAGAAAATCCTGGTTGGTACACGGCTTACACCCCTTACCAAGCAGAAATTGCTCAGGGGCGACTCGAAGCACTACTCAATTTCCAGACAATGATTATAGACTTGACTGGTCTGGAAATTGCTAATGCTTCCTTGTTGGATGAAGGAACAGCAGCAGCGGAAGCTATGAGCATGAGCTATGGTCTGTGTAAGACGAAAGCCAAACACTTCTTTGTTTCCCAAACCTGTCATCCCCAAACTATCGCAGTGGTACAAACCAGGGCTAGACCTTTGGGAATTGAGGTGATTGTTGGTGACCACCGCACTTTTGAATTTGACGAAGAGATTTTTGGAGCTCTGCTTCAGTACCCAGCAACGGATGGCACCATATACGATTATCGGGAATTTATTGATAAGGCTCATGGTGCTAAAGCCTTAGTAACTGTGGCAGCTGACATTCTAAGCCTTGCCCTGCTTACACCCCCTGGAGAATTTGGTGCTGATATTGCTATAGGTTGCACCCAGCGCTTCGGTGTTCCCCTAGGATATGGGGGACCTCATGCAGCTTATTTTGCTACTCGGGCAGCTTATAAACGGCAAGTACCAGGACGTATCGTTGGTGTATCAAAAGATGCTAATGGTAAACCAGCACTGCGCTTGGCACTGCAAACCCGTGAACAACATATCCGTCGTGACAAAGCTACGAGCAATATTTGTACTGCCCAAGTGCTGTTGGCGGTGATAGCTTCAATGTATGCAGTTTATCATGGGCGAGAGGGAATCAAACGTATTGCCGAGAGAATTCATCAATTAACGGTTATCCTGGCGGAGGGACTGAAACGCTTAGGTTACAGTATTAGCTCAGAACCGTTTTTTGATACCTTGCGCGTAGAATTAAGCGATCGCTCTGTGTCCGGAATTATCGAAGCAGCTGAAGCACGTCAAATTAACCTACGTATTATTGATTCAACTACTATCGGGATTTCCCTGGATGAGACAACGACGGCTGGGGATTTAGTAGACTTGTGGGAAATTTTTGCAAGTTTAGGGGAACCCAGCAGTGCATCCCTACTCTTTACTGTGGAAGAGTTGGCGGCTGAGGTAACAACTAAGGTGACAGCTGATTTTAATCAACCATTTGCTCGCCGTAGTACCTACTTAACCAACCCAGTATTCAACCGCTATCACTCAGAAACAGAGTTACTGCGCTATTTGCACCGCCTGGAAAGTAAGGATTTGGCTCTAAACACCTCCATGATTCCTCTGGGTTCGTGTACCATGAAGCTGAATGCCACTGCTGAGATGATGCCAGTGACATGGCCGGAATTTGGCAAGATTCATCCGTTTGCTCCCCTGTCCCAAACTCACGGATATCAAATTATATTCCAGCAGCTGGAAGAATGGTTAGCAGAAATTACTGGCTTTGCTGGCATTTCTCTTCAACCTAATGCTGGTTCCCAAGGGGAATATGCAGGATTACTCACTATTTGTAAGTACCATCAAAACCGGGGAGAAGGCGATCGCAATATCTGTCTAATTCCTACTTCTGCCCATGGCACCAATCCCGCCAGTGCGGTGATGGCTGGCTTAAAGGTGGTGGCTGTTGCTTGTGATGAGATGGGCAACATTGATTTAGATGATTTGAGGAAGAAGGCCGAGCACCATAGCCAAAACCTAGCTGCTCTGATGGTGACTTATCCCTCTACCCATGGTGTGTTTGAAGAAGAGATTAAAGATATCTGTGCCATTGTCCACAACCATGGGGGGCAGGTTTATATGGATGGGGCGAATATGAATGCCCAAGTGGGATTGTGCCGTCCGGGGGACTTTGGGGCGGATGTGTGTCACCTGAACCTGCACAAAACCTTCTGTATTCCCCACGGTGGGGGTGGACCTGGCATGGGACCAATTGGGGTGATGCCTCACTTAGTACCATTCCTGCCCAAAACCTTACAGTCTCAACCTTCCACTTTATCTATTGGTGCAATTTCTGCTGCACCCTGGGGAAGTGCCAGCATTCTACCGATTTCCTGGATGTATATTGCCATGATGGGGAGTGCGGGGTTAACTGAGGCGACTAAGGTGGCTATTCTTAATGCTAATTACATGGCTAAGCGGTTAGACCCTTACTATCCTGTTCTGTACAAGGGGAACAATGGATTAGTAGCTCATGAGTGTATTGTGGATTTGCGATCGCTTAAAAAGTCTGCGGGCATCGAAGTGGATGATATTGCCAAACGCCTGATGGATTATGGTTTCCATGCTCCAACAGTATCCTGGCCTGTAGCGGGGACAGTGATGGTGGAACCTACTGAAAGTGAGTCGAAGGAGGAACTCGACCGTTTCTGTGATGCCATGATTGCCATCCGCCAGGAAATTCAAGCGATTGAATCGGGTCAAGTAGACCAAAGGGACAATCAGCTGAAGAATGCTCCCCATACTGCAGAAGCCTTGATAGTCAGTGAATGGACTCATCCCTATACCCGTGAAGAAGCTGCATATCCTGCATCTTGGTTAAGGGAACACAAGTTTTGGCCTGTGGCAGGGCGCATAGATAATGCCTTTGGGGATAGGAATTTGGTTTGTTCTTGTGAGGGAATGGAGGCGTATATCTAAGTCCAGAGTCAATGGTCGAGTGTGGGGAGATGGTGAGGCAGCGGGGTATTGGAGCTTTCCCCCACTCGCGCTTTGCTGTGGTTCCCCCCACTCGCGCTTTGCATCAAGACAACAGGTAATCATTTTGTTGATTTGTTGAGAGCTGAGCACTGATGGCTGACTGCTGAGAGCTGACCGCTAACCGCTAAATGCTCACACTCTTCAAAAATAACGTTTCTAAGCACGATGACGAATCACTCCCGGTAACTGGCGCAGCACATCATTTTTATATCGAGCGAATTTTTTAATGGCATCTTGATTGACAATATTCTTTTTAGGAAGATTAACAGTAATCGTTTCTTCCATTTGCCATGGATCAAAGTTTTCCCAGTTTTCAAAGTAGGCTTGCAAGTACAGCCAATAGGCTAGATCGAGCTGAGCATCGTATACAATCAGAATACATGGCATTGGTTCTTTTAACCATGGCTCTATGTCTGAGCGTCCTAGGGGAAAGCCGATTGTTTCTTGATCAGCGGCTAGCATGCTCAGAAAATCGGTTGCCTTTAGCTTGACGTAAATTTTACCATTTTCAAGTTCACAATTGGCATCATAGGTAAAGATAATTAGGTCAAACCCATAAGTGTACTCAAGCTCAACTCGTTCTACTGAGTAACCACATAAGAATACATATCGTTCCACATAATTGATACTGAGATCAGCAATAATTTGTTCTCTCGGTCGTTTTTTTGACGTCATTGACCGGAAGCTATAGAAATGGTTTACTCTATAGCTTACAGCAGTTTTCAATTGGGTCAGTACTTTCGTTCTGGGTTTTAGGGAGCAGGGAGTAGGGAGCACCGAGTAGGGAGTAGGGAGTAGGGAGTAGGGAGTAGGAAAAAATCCTGTGTACCTGTGTACTGTGTACCTGCATCGCTAAATAAAAGCGATCGCTTATCCCCGTAGACAAGCGATCGCTTTTATTATTCAGAGATTATCCAATGAAAAATCCGATTTAACTACCAGCTAGGACAAAATCCACTTCATCAGCTCCGTCAGTTTGATCTTGACCAGAGGTAATTTGTTCCCCATTCACTTCAACAGCGAAGGGTGTGCTGTCTAAATTGATATTGTAATCCGTTGCGTCAGCAGTGTATCCCACACTAGCTACCATCTTACGACCCTCATCGGTATAGATGAATGCCAACATTTGGTTTTTTTCTTTCTGATTGTCGTAAGCCCAAATGACCATATATTGTTGGTCTTGATAGTCGAATACTTTAGGCGCACGAGTGGGGACATAACGACCAGGAGCTCCAAAGCTAACATCCAAGAAGTTTTGCACAGAACTGTCTTGTACGATAGCGTAGGCAACTTCTTCGGGAGAGGTAGCTTCTGCGTCACCTTCACTTTCGTCCCTCTCTTCTTCCTTATCACGGTTGCGGAAATAATCCACAGCCACTTTAGTTCCGACCGCACCGACTGCTGCTATACCAGCACCCATTAGTATGTTGCGCAGTTTACTCATGTGTTGTTATGGTCTATGACTATCAACGAATTATACTATAGCAGTTCTCAATTCCATAGTGTTTACAGATTCTGGATCACAAAGGGTTTGATAGCACTACTACTCCACTTATTCTTGAGTTTCTCAACTATAAATGGCCGAATTACAAACTTAGGGGGCACACCGTTATGTACATCAATCCGTAGGAACGTATGAGGAGAGCGGGCTGTTCTGCCTTTACCTTTGCGTCCGATAAATAAAAGCGATCGCGCCACCATTTGAACATAACCGCTCTGACTAATTTCCATCACTTCAACCTCATCTTTGCGCTGACCCCGCAAACTAGCACCACTTCCGCCACAAACTAGCCAATTTAAATTGGAGTCAGCATGTTTAGTATCAAGGGTACGCAAATGCTCAAAGCAATGGGCGTGTCCACTTAAGATTAAATCTACCAGTGGCCGTTTTTCCGCTAGGGAACCAATAGCAGCAGCCACCTGATCCAATACTTGGCGTAAATGGCCACGAACTGCGATCGCATCTGGCTGCTCCCATCGGCTTGTTTCCGTTGAATAGGGAGAGTGATGAAGATAGATCACTCGTCCCCTTACCTGAGGATCATGCCAAGAATCAATTAACCGTTGCTGTAACCAATCTAGTTGCTCTCGGTCAGGAGCAGCCTTAGGTTTAGAAGAAGAGTCAGAACTACAAAAGGTATTGGAATCAAGGCCAAAAAAGTCAAGCCCGCCATATCTAAAGGTATAGTAGCGATTGGGTAGGCGGGTAAAGTGACCAGGTTGGTAGCGCAGGCATCTTCCGGTTTCGGTCTTGGCCGTATAGTGTTGGTTGAGATACTCAGCTAAATTACTCCGCTTGTGATGCTGACTCAAGCAATCAAGAAAAGCGTGAGCATAGGCTTTGCCTTGGTAAGAACTCTCCCAACCTAGGGTCAACCCTAACTGAGATTTTAACCAACGGCGTAGAGGTAAACTTAACTGAGCAAATAATCTGGGCAGAAACGTCAGGTCATAGTAATCATGATTTCCTGGTACAGGTAAAATCGGGTGATTAAAGACTAGTCGAGTAGTGTCAGTTTTATTGACAGGACTCCTAACACCAAAAACCTCTTGGTAGAATTGAATAAATTTCTCCAAATAAAACTCACCCGACCCAAATGGATAAACCAGATCCCCTGTGTGTAAGGTGAAGCGACAAGTATCGATGTGGTCAAGTAATTGTTGAGCTATTTGTGCTTGCAGCTTCCGTCCGTATTCCGTGTCTGAATCCGTATCCCCAAGAACTAGAAACGAAAAGTCTGGACGTTCATTGTGACCATCATCAAGGACTAACTGAGTTTGGTCAATTCCCTGATTGATAATCCCAGGATTACCCCAGCATAAGCACTGGTTGATTGTAGCGATTTTAGTAGCAATAGATGGGTCATATAGCATGTTTAAAATAGGTGAGGTAGATTTGGAATTTTAGGGAGTAGGGAGTAGGGAGTAGGGAACAGGGAACAGGGAGTAGGGAACAGGGAACAGGGAACAGGTAATAGGTAATAGGTAATAGGTAATAGGTAATAAAAAAAATACTGTGTACATGATAGCTATTAAAAAAACCTGTGACTGGTAATAAATAATAACTTATTTGGATGCAAACAAAAATTTTTATTGTTACCTATATTTTTTTATATAACTGATAAATATTACAAATATTTTATGAACAAAATTGCTGATTTTTAATAACAAAAAAAATCCTCCAAGCTCTTTGCTACTGCTCCCTGGTCTCTACTCCCTACTCCCTGCTCCCTGCTCCGAAGTCCCTGCTCCCTACTCCCTACTCCCGATTCCCGATTCCCGATTCCCGATTCCCGATTCCCGATTCCCTATTCCCTTTTACTTGAACAATGTCGATGTCAGGTTCTCTTCCTCCTCCCAATCCTGTTCTTTGTGATTGCTTCCGTAACCAGATTTGTAGTACTCGTAAAGGCCAAGATATTCATCTTTAACACCATTAGCAACAATCCCTAAAACTTTAATTTGAGACAGTTTCAGATTCTCAAGAGCTTGGGTCAGAGCAGAACGATCTGTTTTCCCAACGCGAGTTACCAGAATCAACCCATCAGTACGAGGAGTAAGCAAGCTAGTGTCCGCTAATCCCAAAACTGAGGGAGTATCATAAATCACCAGGTCAAACGTTTCGTGGAAACCTGCCATCAATTGTGCCATTTTCTGGGAAGAGATCAGCTTGGTAGGATCTGAGGGAAGTTGACCTGCGGTTAGGACTGATAAGCCAGCTACAGGTAAATTGTCCTCAATTACGTCTGAAGGGGATAGGGTTTGTAAAATTAAATTGCTTAATCCACACTGGTTGGGTAACTCCAATCTTGGATGAACTTGGGGTTTACGCATATCTGCATCCACTAATAACACCTTTTTTCCCATGGCTGCGGCTGTTTGAGCCAGGAAAACCGCAATGGTTGACTTCCCATCTCTAGGCAGAGCTGAACTGATTGTCAGAGAACGGATTGGGCGGTCTGAACTCAGTAATTGAATATTGGTATTGAGTATTCGTAGAGCTTCCAAAAAGTGTGAGGATTGGGAGTAACCATCATAGATGTAAGGCGTTGATTTTTGCTTCAAAGCTGGTATTAGCCACGTAAAAGGTTTAGACAATAAACCTCCTACTTTGGCTAGGGAGTTATTACTTGGCGTTGCTGCTATTTGTTTATTAATGGGGATATTCCCTAACAAATGGAGTTTGGTTTGCTGTTTTAGTTCCAGGGCAGTGTGATAAACGTTATCTAATTTTTCCAAAATCAAAGCCACACCAATGCCTACAGCAAGACTAGCTACAGCTCCCAAGGTTATACTACGTTGAATATTAGGAGAGATGGGAGCCACTGGCCGAACTGGAGCTTCAATTACTTCCCAAGGAATCTCAGTTTGGGCGGCTTCGATTTGCAACGTTTCCCAGGTAGCCCGAAAACGGTTTAACCCTTCAGTAGCAAGTTGTATTTCTAGCTGTAAGTCGCTATATTGTCTGGTTAAAGCAGGTATTTGTTGATCCTGTTGTTTTAGCTGTTGTTCGGCAACTAATAAGGTTTGACGTTGGGTTTCAAGCCTTTGCACTTCAGTTACAGCTTCTGCTAACTTGGCTCCTAAAATTCGCTCTGCTTCTTGCTCTAGGATCGGCAGGAGGTTTTGCCGTTGATTTTGCAGAAGTCGAATCGCCGTGCTTTGTGGTTGGAAGCGAGTTAATTCTTCAGCAATTTGCGTTTCCACCTCTCTTAACTGACCAATAATTTGCTGATATAGTGGAGCTTCACTAAGAGCGGCCACAGCTCCAGTTTCTTCTTGTAGAGAACTAAGATTGAAGCGGCTTTTAGCTAATTGTTGTTCAAGGGCTAAGTTTTCCTCCTTCAAGGCGGTCATTTGAGACGTTATTTGTGCAGCTTTAATCTCTGGGTCAGTGAACTGATATCGCTGTCGAAAGGCTTGTAATTGGTTTTGCAGTTGATTTACTCTGGCTTGTAAGGATGGTAACTGGTTTTCAATGAATTGAATCCCTTGGCGTAAGTTTGTCTGGCGCTCGTTCAGGGAGTAGTTCAGGTAGACTTTGGCTAATTGGTCTAAAATAGTGAGGATCAGATCCGGATCGTTTCCCTGGTAGCTGATTTCCAAGATCTTAGTTTTCCCTAAGCGAGTAATTTTTAAATTGCCAATTAGGGAATTATAACTAATTTCAGGATAGTTTTTTTGGACTTCTGCGAGCACTACTTCCATTAGCTCAGGACTACGCAGGACTTGAATTTGGGTTTGGTAGTCTAAACTAGATTTAATGTTTTGGTTCCCTAAACCAGGCGTTAAATTGCCTAAGTCATTTTCAGCATTAACAGGCTCTACTAAAATCCGAAATTTGCTTTGGTAACTTGGCTCTTCATTTAAACTTCTCGGGATGACGAAGGATATCCCTGTCACTGTTACCCCTACAATGACTACTCCTCGCCGTCGCGCTAGCGCAAACCAAGGCCCTAAATCCCACTTACTGTCTTCTGGTTCTAACGACTGTGACCCTTGAGGTAAAGGGGGAAAGCTACCGTTACTACTTGGAACTGGGGGAGGAGAGGGAGAAAAGTTATGAACCATTGAGTTTCGCTTCCAATTTAATCAGGGGGATCCTAGAACAGTTGACTACACAAGAGTTGGTTGGTACCGGTTATACTGAGATATGGCACCTTCAATTAAAAGCTCTAAAATTTATAATTCAGCAGTCATTATTCAGGATTAATAATAAATTATTTTTAATTGTTTTATTATCAAGTAATTTAAATTTATATATAGATAAATATAATTTAAAACAAGGAACGTAAAGGATTTAATATTTTTAAAATTGGTTCTAAAATATTAGAGATAGTATCAGTTATTTTGGTATAACTGGAGCGACCAGCAATGATAATATCGTTCTGGGATAGCAGAGGGTTAGTTTGGGGATCAATTCCTTGTTTAAAATTGACTTCTATTTCCCTTCGGGTTAGGCTACCATCAGGATTAAAACGAATTAGCTCCACAATTTTTTCTGCTCGCTCATTAAATCCACCCACAGAAAGCAAAGCTTCATTAAGAGTGGTATTAGATGGCATTGCGACTGTTCCTGGTTGTTTCACTTCTCCAGCAACATTGACCCGAATTACATCTGGAGAAAGGTTAGTCGAGGCAATTTGAGCAGCTTCTACGGCGGTAATTTCTGTGGCAGTAGGAATAATTACTGTGTCTCCCTTTTGCAAGGCCAAATCTTGACTGAGGTCGCCATCTTGTAATAATTTCCAGAGGTTAATGTTAATCAGCTGTTCTGTGCCATCGCGAGTGGGGCGACGCACTTGAATTTCCCGCACGTTAGCTGAGGGTTTAATGCCTCCGGCGGTTTGAATCGCTTGACTAACTGTCGGGCGACTAGTGCCGTTTTGTCCTCCTTCTAGGCGGTAAGCGCCTGGTCGAAATACTTCCCCTACCACAGCAACATCAGATATTTCCTCAGTGCTAGCTAGGTTAGATGCTGCTAGTTGAGCGGTTTTGGCTAAGTCCACCTCAGTGGTGGTGGGAATCTTAATTACATCCCCATCCCGCAAAATCAGGTTTTGACTCAAATCACCTGCTTGCAGCAGTTGTGAGAGATTGACGGTAATAGTCTGGGTGATACCAGAAGGTTGAGTACGCCGAATTTCGACTCGCTCTAAATCCGCCGATTGGGTCATGCCCCCAGCAAGCTGAACCGCTTGAGCGAGACTGGGAAACTGAGCATTATTGACAAAAGGTAAAACGTAGGAGCCTGGTTGTTTAATTTCCCCAGAAATAGCGATTTGTAACGGGCGGGGTTGTAGTAAACTAACCGTGATGGCAGGAGAGCGCAATTCCGATTGATATTGAGTTGCGATCGCGATTTCGGCTTCTTCTAAGGTCATGCCGTCAACGCTCAGTTTCCCGACTAAGGGCAACTTGATAGAGCCATCTACACCAACCTGTTGTTCGCCACTAAATTCTGGCATCTTGAAAATAGTAATTAGAATCAAATCACCTGCACCAAGGGTATAGGTCTGGTCTATAACAGGGCTAACGGGCTCTACAGCAGGTACAGGAGTGGTAACATCAGTTGGATAGGGGGATGGTAGTGTCTGGGTAGGTTTACCAAAGGTCGGCAGAGGTACGATTTCTGTGGACTGACCTTGGGACGATGGTAGTGTCTGGGTAGGTTGCTCAAAGGTCGGCAGAGGTACGATTTCTGTGGACTGACCTTGGGACGGTGTTGGTCTAGATTGAGCAATAGTCGATTGAGCAATAGTCGATTGAGCAATAGTCGGAGCAGGTAGAATCTCCCTCAGCTGTTCACCATTAGGCAGTAATTCCCTGAATGTAACCATAGCTAAGTTCCCAGAAGCAGCTAAGTTGGCATGGGCAAGGATAATCTCAGGATGATCCTCTACTTGATTAGACCTCTGGAACAATAGACCTTTTGCAAAAGTATTTTTCTGATACTGTTCTTGATGGAATAGCGAGTGGGGAGGAGCTGTGTTGGTCACCTGCGCCCGCACCTTGTAAACCCCTTGGGAACCCTCTTTGGCCGACTGCATCGCTTTTCGTGAATTCTTGTTCACTGTTGCCTGTTCCGAGATCCGCTGTTCCCTCTTCTGAAAGAAGTCTAATGAACCTTTAACCCAAGTTACCTCTGAGCTAAAGGTTAATTTCCCCGGAGATCTATTGGTATTGTTGGCATTTGCTACCACCTCCGATTTCGTTTGTTTGTCCACCTTAGCTATCCCTGGAGCTGGTATTTCAGATTGTGCTGTCACTAATTCTGGAGTGGGAGCACCTGGCAAGGGGAAGGAACTTTGGCTAACTGGGGTAAACGTGGAAATCATCTGAGCTCGGGGTTTTTTCGGTACCTTCACTGGAGCTGCATCGACTGTAAAGACAATTTCGGGATGATCCTCTGCTTGATTAGACATCTGGTAAAACGAGCCATTAACCCAAGTCACCTCTGAGCTAAAGGTTAATTTCCCCAGAGGTCTATTGGTATTGTTGGCATTTGCTCCTAACTCCGATTTCTTTTGTTTCTCGACCTTAGCTATTGGGGAAATCATCTCAGCTCGCGGTGTTTTCGGTACCTTCACTGGAGCTGCATCGACTGTTTCAAATCGCATTGTGAGCAAATCACCGCCAACGGAGCGAGCAACAATTCGATCAATCGGTAGTGTTTTAACTATCTCTGGCGGAATAACGGTTGCAGCAGGAAGGGATGGTTGAATCTTTGCAAAGTTTTTTGGGCTAACGGTTTGTCGGCTGAGCCCTGGTAGGGTTGGCTGTGAATTACTTTGGTTTAACTGAGATTGGGTAAGGGAAAACTTTGGCTTAGCAAACGTTTGTGGGAAAGTATTGGCTTTTGAATCTTGGGGATTGGTATCCTTTTTTCCTTGATGGAAGGAACTGACCTTTCTTGATTGATCAGTACAAAGCAGTTGGACAATAGGACTATCAAGGGAAAACTTGGGATTAGCAAAGGTTTTTGGGAAAGTATTGGCTTTTGAATCTTGGGGATTGGTATCCTTTTTTCCTTGATGGTAGGAACTGACATTTATTGATTGATCAGCACAAAGTAGTTTGACAATAGGACTATCTTTATAATTCCAATTGTTACTCAGCCCAAACCCTAAAGAATAGCTAACGGCGGCTGACATGGGAATCAGTACTAAGGCTCTAAGCATAAGATTATTTTATGGACTTCAACAAACTCCAATTTTTGGACTAAGCACCTCGGTAATTCTATCAGTAAGGTTTATCGAGCAACAGAAAATTTGCTGATTAGACAGTAAAGTAAGTTATCTAAAACCAGTTAGAGCTTCGGTTAGGTTAACAACGTTAACCTAACTTTGGTTAGTTTTGTCTGGGTAGTAATGTAGAGCTGTTACCAATAGCTTTTGAAAGTTCAACAGGACTTATAGTTACTACATATAGTTAAAGAGTCACTACGGGGAGAGGCTGAGGGTAACTGTCACGGACCTAAGTTAATGCACCTCTATCCTTAATACTGGTCTTAGTGTAGTTATCAGGATTATTCCCTACAGGATTCTTTTCCTGCAATCATTGATGACCCTGCCCCGATGATAGCATTGCTAAGACGTTAAAGTGACGGTTCTTTTGTTAATAAGTAATTATACTTGATTATAGCAGTTTGACCTTGGGTAAGTTACCTCGTCCTGGGTTAATGGGATTAGGGAACAGGGATTAGGGAGTAGGGAACAGGGATTAGGGAACAGGGATTAGGGAACAGGGATTAGGGAACAGGGATTAGGGAATAGGGAAAAAATTCTGTGTACCTGATTACTATGATAAACGCTATATTTCTAAAATAGTCTCTAAATCTTGGCCAAGAAATATAATACCAATTATTCGTGCTCACACCGCTACACATCAATTTCATCTCCCCATCTCCCCATCTTCCCATCTGCATCTTTATTCCACCTTTGAAGAATTGGTCTAATTTGCAGGGAAGTGATCGGTAAAATTTAAACGTATCATTAATTTTAGGCTTATAATTCGGTACAAAAGTGAAGGTAATCGTGAATTTAATACTTCATATTTACCTGATTTTTAAGGATGATTACGGATTGAAAAAATTAAGTCTGTTTTAACCACGAATGGATATCGAGTGCTGTCAAAGTGGCTTTTCATTCTATTATACCTATCTTTAACCTCTGATTATTAATATTTTTAGTGATGGAATAATTTAAATTAATCCTGAGATTATCGCTAAGCTTAGTATAAAGGATAGGATAACCCAAGGGAGCATATTATTCATCAGCTAAGAGAATAAACTCTATTCCTACAGTTACTAAATAATCGGCTCCGACTAATTAACAGGTTTTGAGTTAATCTTATCTTAATTAATCATTTTTTGATTTGGTAGCACCAACACTTGCGTATTAATAATATAATTAATGGTATTTTAAGTAAAATAATATATTTTTATTTGAAATAATCCTGAAAACTTTGTTGATTTTAGTAGGAATAAGTGGCTAATAAAATATAGCATATTATTCATCAGCTAAGAGAATAAACTCTATTCCTACAGTCACTACATAAACGGCTCCGAGTAATTAACAGGTTTTGATTGCATCTTACCTTAATTACTGAATCTTTTGCCTGGGAGTGCACTACACTCTGGTAATTACGACCGCCGTAATAAATATTGCTGGTGCAGGTGACGGATCTGGTTTTGTTTTGGATCTTAGTAGATCCAGACGATTCAACAGCTTATGGAAAATCTAGATGCTTGTATGCCTTCTAATTGTGGAAATTTCCCAAGTTTATTAGAGCAAGCAAATCAGCTTGCAAAAAAATTAGAGGCTTCTCGAATACGAGCGTCTAGAGGTAATCCTGGTTCTCAGATGTAGTAATTCTTATGCTATTACACCATGGTTTCCCCTGGATATTATGTACTTGCTTTCATTATCGCGGCTTTAATTGTTTTCAAGACTATTCCTTTAGTTAAAGCGGCTGCCATCAACTATCAGTATACTGATTTACCAGCCGAGCGTAAAGTGCATCGACAACCGATGGTGCGTTTAGGGGGAATTTCTATTTGTGCTGGCACCTTACTTGCTCTATTTTTAGTATGGAGTCTAGGAGGGTTGGCTGATTTTCCCCCTGACGTTTATTCAGAGGTTTGGGCAGTTGTTCTCGGCAGTTTCTGCTTTTTCTTGATTGGCGTCACCGACGACTTGGTGAGTTTATCGCCCTTAATGCGCTTGTTACTGCAAGCAGGAGTTGCTAGTGTCGCTTGGGAAATGGGGTTGCGGATTAGCGTTGTCAGTCTTCCAGGAGTGGAAATAGTACATTTAGGATGGCTCAGCTTACCCCTGACGGTGCTCTGGCTGACAGGGGTTGTCAACGCCATAAATTGGATTGATGGACTGGATGGCTTGGCTTCAGGAGTAGCTGGTATTGCTGGGGTGATGATTTTCCTCCTCAGTTTGTTTATGGGCGAAACCGAGGCCGCACTAATTAGTGCGGCATTAGTGGGGAGTTTATTAGGATTTTTGTACTACAACTTCAATCCAGCCCAAATTTTTATGGGAGATGGTGGCTCCTACTTCATCGGTTTCACTATCGCTAGTTTAAGTGTGATGGGATTGGTTAAGGATGCCGTAGCTACCACAGTCCTCTTACCCTTGCTGGTCTTGGCAGTACCCCTTTTAGACATGTCTGCTGTGATTACCCTGAGATTATGTCACGGCAGCTCACCTTTCCAGGCCGATCAACGCCATCTCCATCATCGTTTGTTAAAGGCAGGTTTGTCTCATCGAGTAACGGTGTTACTGATTTACGCCCTAACGTTATGGGTTGGCAGTTTAGCTCTAGTGTGTGTTGAGGTTCCTCGCAGTCCGCTAATTATAGGTAGCACAACGATTTTACTGGGATTGATGATTTGGAGAGCATGGGAGTCTGTTCATGGCTCTTTAACTGATGAGGAAGTAGGAAGTCCTGAGTAGGGAGTGGGGAATCGGGAGTCGGGAGTCGGGAGTCGGGAGTCGGGAGTAGGGAGCAGTGCGACCCCGCGCTTTTTCAAAGCTAAGCGTGAACGCGCACTCCCTGGGAGTCGGGAAAAAATTCTTTGTACCTGATCAGTACAAGAATTGCTACAAATCTTATTACATCTGAATTTTAAGCATGGCTGGGGAGATGGCCATCTGGCCATCTCCCCATACTCCGCGCGCCATCTCCGCGCGCTCACTCCTTTCCCACTCGCTTCTTACTCCCCTCCTTCCTCCCTCTCTCCCCACACTTCCCACACCTCCCACACTCCCCACCCTCCTCTTGCCTCTGGCTGCATCTGCTAAAAGCTGTTTGACCTGGTGGTGCTTCAGGGACGGATTATCCTAAGCTACCCAGAAAATCAGGGCTCGCCCGTCCCTGAAGCACCACTAGCAACTCTTGCCTGTTCCCAATTCCCTACGGTGCGTTTGACCCGTAATTAAATTCGCCACGGGTCGCACCGCTCCCGATTCCCAATTCCCGATTCCCGATTCCCGATTCCCTACTCCCGATTCCCTGCTCCCTAAAACAAAAGTACTTCAACCAACTCAAAAGACTATAGGTGGACTTATGGTTCTAATTAAACAACCAAAAACATCGAAACATATGAAAGGCTGCTTACCAACAACAACAGTTAGTGAGCAGTCTCTGCGGCTGTCTGTACTAACTCAGTTTTTTCCTCCTGACTATGCTGCTACTGGCCAGTTAATCCAAGAGTTGGTGATGCAATTGGGCAAAAAAGGCATAGATATTAAGGTGTTTACTGGGCAACCAGGCTATGCTTTTGGGACGGCCACTGCACCAATGTATGAAAAGTTGGGAAAAGTACAAATTAAGCGATCGCGTGCGTCTCAACTTTGGCCTCAGCGCATTCGTGGCAAGGCTATGAATGGCTTAATTTTTGCTGTGCGAGCGTTCTTGCACTTAGTTAAAAACTATCGTCGTCGTAATTTGGTGTTATTAACGACTGCGCCACCGTTTTTTCCTGTGGTTGCCTACCTGGCTCGTAAGATTTTTGGGATGCGCTATGTTTGCCTAATTTACGATTTTTATCCAGACATTGCTGTAGAATTAGGAGTGATTGGTCACAATCATCCCTTAGCTCGATTTTGGAGAGGTCTTAATCGTCTGGTTTGGCGTAAAGCGGAGGCAATTATTGTCCTCAGTTCAGCCATGAAGCAACGAGTAATAGATACCTGTCCTAAATTGGCTAACAAGGTGGCAGTGATTCACAGTTGGGCTAACCCAGATGTGATTGTGCCACTGCCCAAGCCAGATAACTGGTTTGCCCAAAAGCACAACTTAGTTAATAAATTCACGGTGCTTTACTCTGGTAATATGGGGCGCTGCCATGATATCGACACCATTCTTGAGACTGCTAAATTACTAAAAGACGAACCGATTCAGTTTGTCTGTATTGGTAGTGGCGCGAAGCGAGAGACGTTAATCGAGGACGTGAAGCGCTTAGGCTTAACTAACTTTCTGTTTTTGCCCTACCAAGACAAAGAGGTGCTGCCCTACTCCTTAACCGCTTGCGATCTCTCGTTAGTCAGTGTGATTCCTGGTATGGAAACCTTAGTGGCTCCTAGCAAACTCTACTCTGCGTTAGCTGCTGGGGTTCCCGTGGCGGTAATTTGCTCTCGGGAAGCCTACTTAACTGAGCTGATCGCCAAAGCTAAGTGCGGTGCCAGCTTCGTGAATGAAGACAGCCAAGGTCTGGCTGACTATATCCGCTCTCTGGCGGCTAATCAGGAGTTAGTCAAGTCCCTAGGTCAGGCTGGTCGTGAGTATTTATTAGAGAATTTTACTCCTGAAGTCATTGCTAAACAGTATGATCAGGTTCTTTGTGAAGCGTTGAGTGGGGAGTAGGGAGTCGGGAGTCGGGAGTCGGGAGTCGGGAGTAGGGAGTAGGGAGTAGGGAGTAGGGAGTAAGGAGTAGGGGGCGTTGCTTAATAATGGAATGATTTTAAGAGTGAGGTGGAATGGGCATCTTGTGGAATGGGCATCTTGCCCGTTACAATTTTCGGGCGGGCAGGATGCCCACTCTACTCCTATTCAGCGCGAAGACTGACGCAACGCTCCCTATTCCCTGCTCCCTACTCCCTGCTCCCTACTCCCTGCTCCCTACTCCCTGTTCCCTACTGCCTATGACATTGACTTATGGGCTGTTTTTTGATAGTATTATTTACAGGGATTATGGTTTAATAAAATTCAATTAAAGATTAAACAATTTTATCTCAATAATTATATTAATTATCTTTATAATTAGGTATTTGGCTGATCCTTTTAAGCCAAAGGTCAGAATTAATAAGGTCTTAAAGGCAATCAGCGCCAGTAAAGACTTTACCTCATAGGTATAATCAATGCTATATTCCAGCAATTTAGTAAATTGTCCTGAAAGCTCTAGGTTACTAAGAATACAGAATTAGTGCCTAAATAATCAGCACTTATTCAACGATTTATTTTTATGTTTTTTTAAGGAAATTATCGGATAATTTAACCAAGTTATGACATCAATTATTCCAGAACTTTTTTTTAAAAAATTACTCAATTGTCCTGATAAATATAGATTATTAAGAATAACGAATTGGGGGTTAACTACTAAGGTTTGATTGACTGATTTGTTTAGGAAATAATCGTAAAATATCAGCTATCAGCTATCAGCTATTAACTATCAGCTATCAGCTATCAGCTATTAACTATCAGCTATCAGCTATCAGCTATTAACTATCAGC
>NZ_JAAHHZ010000590.1:0-3058 GCF_010672005.1 Moorena sp. SIO4A5
AACCTCATTAGCTAATCACGCCATCATACCACCACACCACACCACCATAATCCCATCTAGCTAGGATTTAAAGAAATCAACTATCCTTACTAAGGATAAGGAAGCTGGGGGTATCAGTCCCATATTATTAATTTTCCTCCCACCCAACTTCCCCTCCGGAAAATTATTGTGGTCATTGGTTTTCATCGTTAGTTGTTCAATGATTACCCATTCACCATTTCCCAGTCTAACATTACCGCAAAAGACCTACTAATTATTCTATTTGATATGGCTGTTTGTGATCAGCTGACAAAGTTGGCGATCGCTTTCTCTGACTTCTGGGTTGTTTTGGAGATAATTTCTTAGCCAGTGGCAGCTTTTATCTAGCAGATCGTCTAAATTCAAATTCCAAATTGCCACTGTACCATCTTCACTAGCGACTGCCAAGCCTGTTCCATCATGGCTCCAGCTAAGATTTGTGACGCGATGCTCACCAGCTTTCAAGGTTTTGATCAAGGTGTCGTCGAAGCGCCATAGCTGAACCTGGTTGTCCCAGCTGCTGGTTGCCAAAATTTTGCCCTTGGGGCTAAAACGGACTTTGGCCACACTATCAGTATGGCCTTTGAGGGTTGATTGTAAAGTACCATCTTTGTGCCAGAGTTTCACTGTATTATCATAACTAGCGGTCGCCAAGAACTTGTTCTCGGGTGAGAAGCTGAGATCCAAAACCCAATTGCGATGACCTGGTAGTGTTTTCAGAAGTTTCCCATCAGCACTCCACAGTTTTACAGTTTTATCATCACTGGCCGATGCCAATCGCTGACTATCCTGGCTAAACTTAACTGCATTAACCCGCTCACTATGACCAGTGAGGGTATGAATCAATTTACCAGTGCGATCCCAAATTTTGACTGTCCTGTCCCGACTGGCAGACGCGAGGCGCTCCGAGTCAGGACTAAAACTAACATTCAATACCCAGTCCTGATGTCCCTTTATTGTCTTAATTAAGGTACCGCTACGATGCCAGAGTTTCACGGTGCCATCTCGACTACCTGAGGCAATTAGCTCACCATCAGGACTGAAACTAATACTATAGACCATATCATGATGCCCTGTTAAGGTTTGGAGCAGCTTACCGTTGCGATCCCAAAGCTTAACAGTTCTGTCATTACTAGCTGTCGCAATCTGTTGAGAGTCTGGAGAAAAGGTGACATCCTGTACATCATCCTGATGCCCTCTTAAAATCACGTGAGACTGATTAATACTACTCCAGAGCTTGATAGTTTTATCGTGGCTGGCTGAAGCCAGAATCAGTTGGTCAGTTTGAGGGTTGGATGGTTGTAGAGGGATATGATAATTGCTGTGGGCTAGGTTGTCTTGAGAACTAAAAGGCTCAGTAGGACGGAAACTGACAGCACTAACCCCATCGCTGTGTCCCTTAAACGTGTTTATTAAAGTGCCTTCACGGTTCCATAGCCGCACTGTATTATCATCACTGCCAGAGGCAATCAGCTGACCATCAGCACTGAAAGCAACACCATTAACCCATCGCTGATGCTTGGGAAAGGTTTTGATTAGCTTGCCATTGGCACTCCACAACCTTACGGTTTGATCATCGCTAGCGGAGGCAATTAACTGACTATCTGGACTAAATACTACACAGTTAACCTGAGCGCTATGTCCTTTAAGAGTATTTAGCAATTTTCCGGTTTGACTCCACAGCTTAATGGTGTTATCGGAACTAGCAGAAGCAATAATTTTGCCATCTCCACTAAAGCTTACCGACCGCACTACACCCCGGTGACCGGAAAAGGTTTTAATTAATTTGCCATCAACAGTCCATAATCGAATTTTCTTATCTTTGCCAGCCGCAGCAATCATCTGCCCATCTCGACTAAAACTGACACTGTATATATGACCAGCATCAGGGGTAATTATTCTGACTAGCTCGCCAGTTTGACGCCATAGTCTGACTGTGCCATCCCAGCTACTAGAGGCAATTAACTGACTATCGGGACTAAAAGATACGCTGGTTACACTATCTTGATGACCTTCTAGGGTTTGGATCAACTTGCCATCAGGATGCCACAGTTTGACCGTTTTATCGCGGCTGGTGGAGGCAATAAACTTACCATCTGGGGAAAAACTGATGCTGGAAACAATATCACTATGTCCTTCGAGTCGATTGTGTTCGGAAACTGAATAAACTGCCTGGGACAGAGCTGTGATTACTTGTAGACGGGTATCTGCCTCTACTGTTCGAGATGGTAGATATTGCTGCTCTTCCTGTTGTAGTTTTTTTGCCGCTCTTAACCCTTCGAGCAAAGCATCAAAGGTTTTATTGGATACGAAAAGAGCTTCTGAAGAGGCACTCAGGGCACTAAGCATAGCATTGATTCGTTGAGCTTCGGCTCGCCATCTCAAGGCACCATTGGTCACTGCTAAAAGTGCCATCACTGTGCTAATGGCAATGGCACGCAGTCGTTGTTTACGAACCCGCAACAGTTGACTCTCACTTTGTTTTAGCCGTACTTTAATATTAGATTGGGTACGTTGCTTATATTTTTGACGAATCGGTAGAACTAGATAATCATGAATCAGCTGATATCGGTTTTGTGGTGTTTCTGGCACTCGGAAGACTAAACCGGAACCGACCAAAATTTCCAAAATCAAGGGGATTTGAGTTAGTGTGGAGTTGTCCCAATTGGACAGTACTAACTCAGCTTGAGTTTTCAACGGACGGGTACCTCGTTGATCGGTTAAGGAGAATAAAACTTCCCAGACGGCATCTTCATTCTCTGGCCCACAATCATAAATAATTTGGGAAAGCGATCGCTCGACTAGAACTGTCTTGGGGTCATTTCCCAAAGCTCGGTATCCTTCAAGGGTAGTAATTTTTTCTGCTTGTAGCTGAGCACCCACGACTTGTAACTCAATTAAGCGCACCACTCCCGTATTGGTGACTAAATCCTTTACCAGTGCTTCGATTAGAGCAGGTTCTAACTTAAACTGAGATACTGCTGTTAAGGAGTGAATAACGTTTTTGGCATTCTCTGGGGACAGATCACCTAAGTGATAA
>NZ_JAAHHZ010000591.1:0-3049 GCF_010672005.1 Moorena sp. SIO4A5
TCGAATGCTCCTGGAACCATGATTTAAACCGTTCACGCAAAATCTTCTGAATGGAATTATGGACTTCCTCCTCACTGTAGCTAGCATCTACCCGAACAATCCGATGGGGATTTTGTTGATACAACTGCTGAAATCCCTGCTGCACTCGTCGGTGAAATGCTAAGTCAGCTTGCTCCATGCGGTCAACGGTTCCCCGTTGTCGCGCCCGTTCGAGACCAATTTCGACATCAATATCCAGCCACAGGGTGAGGTCACTTTCTAGTCCAGCGGTAGCAATTTGATTAAGCTCCTCGATCAATTTCAAGTCAATACCTCGCCCATAACCCTGGTAGGCAATTGTGGAATCCATGTAGCGATCGCATAAAATAATTGCTCCGTTGACCAACTGTGGCTTAATCAACTCTTCAACATGTTCAGCCCGATCAGCAGCATAGAGTAAAAGTTCAGCGCGAGGGTGAATGGGTGAGGAATCTCTATCCAGTAGCAGTTGGCGAACCTTAGCGCCTAATAATGTTCCCCCTGGTTCTCTTGTGACTACAACGGGCATGGTTTGATTTCCCAAACAAACATTACCTAGACAGTCTTGTAAGCCACCAGCTCGAAGCCAATTTGAGCATCGCTGTAGTTGGGTAGTTTTACCACCACCTTCCACTCCCTCGAAAACAATTAGCTTACCGCTCAAGCCCACCTCCTTTACTACTCATTAGTTAATAGCCTACAGCTTAAACAATTGCTTGAACAAGCTCAGGCATTCAGCATTCAGCGGTCAGCCGTCAGCCGTCAGCTTATTTTATTCAAAAGCACCGATTGCGCTACGCGCACGCTGCGCGAACAGTAGCCTGGAAGAGGCTTCGACGCTGGAACTTTCCTCCCATAAACACCTCAACTAGCGTGGCCTACGGCCAATAGCTGATAGCTGATAGCACCGATTGCGCTACGCGCACGCTGCGCGAACAGTAGCGTAGCCATTCGCGTAGCGTCGCCCAAAGGCCAAGGCTGACGGCTGACGGCTGACGGCTGAATGCTCCCTTGGCGATAAATCACTTCTCATTAAGCTGTGCTAAGAAATACTGACGATATAAATCACAACTTGGCATGACGTGATTTTCGTCAAAGGTTATCAAACCTATATTTTTTAATCTATTGATTAAGATTGAATCTAACTCAACACCTCTATCGGTTTGAATCACCTTGTTGAAGAAAGTTGCTAACTCAGCATTTTGCCTAAGTCTAGTTAATTTTAGCAGCAGATGATCCCTATAAATTCCCTCTCGGGTAGGTGCTTGCTCAAGAAGTTTTTCTAGGCTAAGGTTTTGACAAGCCAAGTGATAGAGAGCAAGCTGAACTAATTTCGGATGTCCCCCCACCATAGCCATTAATTTCTCGCTAGCTTGACCTCTAAACCAATCGAGTCCATAAAGCTGGGCTAACTGCTGAATTTGTTGAGGGTTAAACTGCGGTAATTCAATGGGCAATCCTAACTTCGATAAATAGTCGAACGTTTTAACAGGAATATCAACTTCTGTGGAGTAAGCCAGCACAAGCCGCAGCTTTTGCCAAGGTGTCATGTATTTGGCAGCCTCAGACCAAGATCGCAACAGAATAAAAAAGTCAAGAGCTGTTTGCTTATGCTCAAGGAGCAAATTCACTTCATCCATCACCAAAACTAGGGGCTGTTCAAGGGACGCTAAGATATGTCCTTCAAAAAAAGAGCTACAGCTTGCTTTACTGCCGATGTCCTCATCCCAATAGTCATCCAATTCCTTGGCAAGCACCAGTTGATTACATACATTAGCACACAACCAACGTAATAGCCGATCTAAATTACTTAAAATCGTTCTTTCTGCTTGGGCAAAATTAATCCATACTGTTCTGTAACCCAGGGATTTTGCCCCGTCTACTATCCGCAGCATCAAAGAGGTTTTACCGGTCTCTTTCGGGGATCTAATCAGGATTAGACTTCCGAGTTCCTCAATGGCTTGGTAAGCCATTTCTTCGACAGGGGGACGTTTAATGTAAAAGGCTGATGAGAGTGGGACTACTCCAATGGGAAAGGTTGGAGATTGGCTCAAGGATTGGTAATATTTCTTGATTCGCTCTTGGTGTAAGGGATTCAGAGGAATGCTAGCTAAAACTGGTTTGAAGTTGCCCTTGGTGATTGGTTTGTGAAAAATCTTGCTGAGCAATAGCCATAACTTAGAAGCGATTCTCCTGAGATATTCACTACCGTAGTGTATCTCCTCCGCCATCTCGGCATAGGTTTTTTCTTCCCAGGCTTGGTACAGAATCCATTCCTGAAGGGAAGTCAATTTAGTGTACCCCATAACTGTGAGTACATCTATGAGCTGATCTACTGTCATCGCCTTACTCTGTGCACCTTTTGCTGATGGTCTTGAGTCAGAGATGACCAAAACCAAGGAATATCCATTGTTTGAATAATTATAGAACCCATTTGAAATCTTTTTAAGCAGCAGCTAATCTTTTCAACATCAGTCGAACAAAACAGAGACTTATCTTGGTGTTCGCATGCTCAAGAGTTCTTTCAAAGTTCTTCACCAAACTCTTGCATCTTTCCATCCACGAATTCGTTCTTTCGATTCCCCACCGAGCTTTGACTGGGACAAAGCCACTTTTCCCTTCTTTTTCCTTCTGAGCTTTGGATGGTTTCGCCGAAAGTTCAACTCTAATTTTGGTCATAATCTGAGGATAAATTTTCTCGAATTCCTGTGTCAGCTTTTCTGGGTGATATCCGCCGGTCTTGTAAGATGGTAATCTTGGCAATATTGACGGGTTTAGATTTGAAGTAATCAATGTTGTTAGATAACATTTCAATTAATCCCACATCGTCAGACACCGATGCTTTGGTACAGTAACTAAAAAATGGGAAACCCAAGGGATCTACTGCTAGATGTCTTTTGATGCCATTAGTAGCTTTGTAAAAACAAAATCCTTTGGAAGAGATGCTGGCATTGCAGGTGTTTTTCACTGCTTGGGAGTCGATAATCATCAGGGTTGTCCATTGCCCTTTTTTTTTACTTGCTCACGTACT
>NZ_JAAHHZ010000592.1:0-3033 GCF_010672005.1 Moorena sp. SIO4A5
GTCTTGCTCCCATTGCTAAAGTGATTAATGACAATTTTGGGCTAGCGGAAGGGTTAATGACTACGGTCCATGCCATGACTGCTACCCAGCCAACGGTAGATGGTCCAAGTAAGAAAGACTTTCGGGGGGGGCGAAGTGCTGCTCAGAACATTATCCCCGCTTCTACGGGTGCGGCCAAAGCTGTCACGCTAGTGTTACCGGAACTGAAAGGTAAACTCACGGGGATGGCATTACGGGTACCAACACCGGATGTATCAGTGGTAGATTTGACCTTCAGGACTCAAAAGGCAACCAGCTACCCAGAGATTTGTGCAGCAATGAAGGCAGCGTCAGTTGGGGCGATGAAAGGAATTTTGGGTTATACAGAGGAGCCAGTGGTGTCCACCGATTTTCAAGGCGACCCTCATTCAAGCATTTTCGATGCTGGAGCGGGAATGGAACTTAATTCTAATTTCTTTAAAGTTGTCTCTTGGTACGACAATGAGTGGGGTTACTCTAACCGCATGATTGACCTGATGTTATCTATGGCAGCTAAAGGTTAGGTCGAGCGTAGCAGCTAGCCCAGGGAAAGGAAAAATCACTAACCACTTTCCCTGACTAGAAACTGGAGAAGGGGAAGAGGCAGAACAGACTCGAAGATACCCCAAGTTGGGAAAGACCAAACTTTCTCGTATCCCAGAAATAATAAAGCAGATGCGCGCTTCGTAGCGTCGGCGCTACGAAGCGCGCATCTGCTGACTTGGTTTGAGATTAATGAACTATTGGTGATTAAGTAAAGGAAAGTATTTTCCTTGCCGATACTCCCAAGTGATGCCCTCGGGATCCCGAGAGCGACTCCACTGGCTGAAGTTGGGCTCAGTGCGCATCCTCTTGAGTAACCTGTCCCCACAACGGAAGCGATCGCACATTTGTTTGACACTGTAGGGTTCTACTGAAATACTCTGGGATGACCCATTAGTGGTGGGAGTAGTCTCCTCTATTTCAGGTTCAAAGGTGTCTGATGATTCTTGATTAACCTGATTAAGCTGATCAACTAAAGGAAAGTATTTTCCTTGCCGATACTCCCAAGTGATGCCCTCGGGATCCCGAGAGCGACTCCACTGGCTGAAGTTGGGCTCAGTGCGCATCCTCTTGAGTAATCTGTCCCCACAACGGAAGCGATCGCAGATCTGTTTGACACTGTAGGGTTTTACTAAAAAACCCTGGGATGACCCATTAGTAGTGGGAGTAGTATCCTCTATTTCAGGTTCAAAGGTGTCTGATGATTCTTGATTAACCTGATTAAGCTGATCAACTAAAGGAAAATATTTTCCTTTCCGATACTCCCAAGTGATGCCCTCGGGATCCCGAGAGCGACTCCACTGGCTGAAGTTGGGCTCAGTGCGCATCCTCTTGAGTAATCTGTCCCCACAACGGAAGCGATCGCAGATCTGTTTGACACTGTAGGGTTTTACTAAAAAACCCTGGGATGACCCATTAGTAGTGGGAGTAGTATCCTCTATTTCAGGTTCAGAGGTGGCTGATGATTCTTGATTAACCTGATTAAGCTGATCAACTAAAGGAAAATATTTTCCTTGCCGATACTCCCAAGTGATGCCCTCGGGATCTCGAGAGCGACTCCACTGGCTGAAGTGTGGCTCAGTGCGCATCCTCTTGAGTAACCTGTCCCCGCACCGGAAGCGATCGCACATCTGTTTGACACTGTAGGGTTTTACTAAAAAACCTTGCGATAACCCATTAGTAGTGGGGGTAGTATCCTCTATTTCAGGTTCAGAGGTGGCTGATGATTCCTGATTAACCTGATTAAGCTGATCAACTAAAGGAAAATATTTTCCTTGCCGATACTCCCAAGTGATGCCCTCGGGATCTCGAGAGCGACTCCACTGGCTGAAGTTTGGGTCAGTGCGCATCCTCTTGAGTAACCTGTCCCCACACCGGAAGCGATCGCACATCTTCTTCACACTGTAGGGTTCTACTAAAATTAGCTCTGATGAAGATTTAGCAGGAGTAATCTTCTTTGTAATCTTCTTGTCTGTCTTACTTCCAGAGGTAGCTGATGGAAATGCTGTGGTGACCTCGTCAGCTGGGAGAGCTTCGACGATATAATCTGCCAACGGCACCTCCTGGCTGTAAACCCCTTTAGTTGTGTGATACTTGATGATGCTTTCCCCGCTAAACCAATCTAGGGCTGTCCTCACAAAAAGCCACCCAGCTTGGGGAGACTTCTCCAGACATACTGGTGTCTTCTGGCCATTGGTAAGATTAACCAAGTTGTGTGTTGGCTTGAACATCCCCTTTTCGGGTATATACAGCTCATCTTGCTGACGTTTCCGTCTCGGACTACATTCGAGACAGTATTTAGGAGGCTTACCAGGATAGCACTCACGAGTCGTCATATGATTGCATTTGGGGCAAAAAAAGGTAACTGGACGGGTATGGATCGTACGAGTGTGAGCACGCACGATAAAGGTTTGAGAAGGCATAAGTGTTCAACGTCTCATATAGTTATCTAGCAACAGTTATCAAGGAACCTGAGTGTGATATAGTTGTTCTGGTGCCGACAGCAATTCTAGGTATATCCCTAGGCACTGGCTGCCGTAACTAGATCATCTCTATCATCTAGAGTAAGCATTTCTGCTGGTTTGATGATCTTAGGCAAAACTTCGTCAGCAATAAATAAACTCCTAAATAGTTAATACTGATCGCTTTTGCTGGCATCAGCTATTTTTGATAAAGTTCAGTATGCTGCTAACGTTAAACAATAGCAGATTCAGGCTAAATCCGTCAGACTACTAGAATTGAGATCAATATTTGATCGTGCGATCGCACAATTGCGACCTTGCATTTGTGAGCCGATTTCCAACTTTACTAACCCTCCAAAGTCCGAACTGTCAGCACCTGGGGTGGTGTCGAATCCGGGGGATAGAGAAAATCCACCTCTAGCTGCCTAACTTCTTCAGGGGCTAAATTCAACGTCACCAATGGATGCCCTGGCTGTCCTCGTCGCTGCACTAAATGCACATAGCGCGTCTG
>NZ_JAAHHZ010000593.1:0-3031 GCF_010672005.1 Moorena sp. SIO4A5
CTGCTGTCCAAGACCAGGGTAAATCCAGACATAGGAATGATGATGGAAAAAGTGGGCAACCAGAGGTGACGATATTGACAGCGAACATGGGTGATAAGAGTAAACTAGTGATGACAGCACCTATCACTAGTCGTTTTATACAAAACCTACTGAAAACACTATAAAAAATAACTGATATTAATAATATAGGTAGACAAGTAAGCTTTATAGTTACAGCTCCAGCTGCTAAAATTAGTGGGATAAATTGATCGTAAAATTTATTATTAAATTTATTTTTAAAACTATAATTTTCATCCTGAGTTACGGATGATGAGCGATGGTGAGCAATGATTAACATTGCCCAAGCGATGATTACGGTCAGCAAAATTACTGGGATATCTGGTGATGGAGATACCAGAATATCTGACATTAAACTGGATAGAGCTAGGAGAGGGAGTAGAATTAATGAGCAGATGACGATAAACCAGTCACTGAGCTGTGCTTGATTGGTAAATAGTTGAGGTAAAGCAATCAGAAAGTGTACTATTGCGAGAAGAAAGGCAAAGCCATTGGTGATGGCACTAACTTGAGCATCGAAAATTGGAGGGTTAAACGGAGCAGCGAGAGCAAACCACGATGAGGTAAAACCAAGCTGCTGAAGGAGCAGGGCGATACCTGGCACTGCTCCATACTCAGACAACCATCGGATCGCTCCATAGTGATAGAGACCTGTGTCAAGCCAAGTGACTTGTCGGCTGGTGAATGCTGCGACACCAAATTCTAAGGTCAACAATCCCAAAGCTAAGTTGGGAAACACCATGAAAAATAGATTAGTAATTTCATCCCGGGTAGGTTGTGATGTCAGAGACAATAAACTCAGACTAGCAGCGGTACACCAGCCTACCCAGGAATTGAGGGGAAATACTAAGGAGGTTGCTAGCAGTGCAATGGACAGCACAACGATGCCCAACCACACTGCTGCAATAATGCGATCGCTAACTCGTTTAAAGGAATCCGCTTGCAGTACATTCAGTACAGCAGTTCCGATCAAGTAGCAAGGAATAAGTAGAAAATTCCAAGTCGTGATGAAGTAGAACATGCCTATATAGCATTTGTATCTGGGTTGTAAACACACGAATTGCCGAAAAAGGCAAGAGGCAAGAGCGATGCAGCGCGGTCTTGGGGGTTTCCCCCATGAGCGACTGCATCAAGACGGCAAGAGGCAAAAGGGGAAAGAGATCCTCAGTTTTATTGGACAGTAAAAAAAAGACTATACAGGTTTACATCTCAAATACAAACGCTATAGCGTTTATAGGACTCATGAGGTACACATAACTGTTTGACTATTGGCTCTTGCCTTCCCCTCCTGGGAGGGGTTAGGGCGTGTTTTCAAAGTTTTCCGCAAGATTATGATCCCCCCCAGCCCCCCTTAAAAAAGGGGGGAGCCATACTCAAAGTCCCCCTTTTTTAAGGGGGATTTAGGGGGATCTCCGAGTTTGAAAACAGGCCCTAGGGGTGGGTTTCTCTTACCTGCTCCCTGCTCCGTTCGCGTAGCGTGGCCCACGGCCTCAGTCCCTGCTCCCTAAAACCCAGATATTTGTACCTCACAAGTCGTATAATTGCTATATAGCCTATACAGGCTGAAAAACTGAGTCCTCTACTGAATCCTGTTTTTGCTTTAACTCTTCTGTAGTAAATTCTTCATAGTAAGACCGTTCAGTATTTACCTGCCACAGATCATGGTTTTCTCCCAGTAAATTCTTAACTGCTAGCATTCCTGTTAACATGGAATGGTCTTGATTGTTGTAGCGATGCATCCCATTACGTCCAATGGTTTGTAGGTTATCAAAGTCTGCTAAAAAATCTTGAATCACTTGTAAATGCTGACGATAATCACGGTCGTAAACTGGGTAAGCTTTAGGTTGGCGCAACACAGTACCATCTTCTACAGCCTTGGCATCAGCTAGACCTAAACTCGCCAATTCACGGGTGGCTAAATCCAGCAATTTGGTCTCAGATAGATTCCAGATTTCATCTCCCTCATTACAGAAGTATTCTAAACCCAGACAGGTTTTGCTAGGATCCGATACCATTTTTGGACTCCAATTCTTAAAGTTTTGGATGCGACCCACTTTCACCTCTGGACTATGGATATAAATCCACTGATCAGGAAATAAATCTTTAGCATCAATAATCAGTGCGACAATAATAAAAGCTCGATAAGATAGAGATTTTGCTGCTTCGATTACCGCTGGTGGGGGAGGTGGATCGAGTTTTTTAACCAGTGCTGTCACTGGCATACTAGAGATGAAATGGTCTCCAGAGATACTGATAGTTTTTTCATCCTGCAAAGCAGTAATACTTTTGATATGATTACCATCTCGTTGAATACTAGTGACTACAGTATTCAGTCTTACCTGACCACCTTGATTATCTACTGCTTGCTGAAATTTTTCCCACATCATCCCTGGTCCAAGTATGGGGTAATCAAATTCCTTAATCAAGCTTTTGCTATTTTGACTTCCGAACAAAGCATTGATAATTGCTTGTTTTAGAGATAATTTTTGAATACGCTGTGCTGCCCATTCTGCTTGAATTTTATCGCAGGGTATGCCCCAGACTTTCTCCGTATACGTTTTAAAAAATAGTCTGTATAAACGACGACCAAAGCGATCGCTTACCCACTCTTCAAAGGTTTCAGGTTCACGCCAAGGTTGCAATTTTGCCTTGATTTTTGCCTTGAAGTAGCTGAGCAAAATAATCAGACTGTTAATGATGCCTAGATTCGATAGGGTGTTAAATATTGAGAGGGGATAGTCGTAGAATTTACCCTGGTAATAAATGCGTGACATGCGGGGAACTTTGATAAAATCTTCCCCTAAAACCTCTTGCCAACGTTGATGCGCTGCTTCTACTTTGGTATAGAAGCGATGACCACCAATATCGAAGCGATAGCCTTTGTAGACTTCGGTGCGAGCAATACCACCGACTTTATTGGATTTTTCTAGAACGATAGGTTTAATGCCTTGTTTAACCAGGTCATAGGCAGCAG
>NZ_JAAHHZ010000594.1:0-3031 GCF_010672005.1 Moorena sp. SIO4A5
CTTTACCGATCACGTCGGTGATGTTGTACTAGATGTCTTAAATGTCGAAGATGTCGCGGTTAAAAGTATCAGCTGCAACCAAGCAAGGGATTATTGATTTGGTGGCAGCCAACTTGGGAATTTTAGGAGATTCCCCCGCAGCTCAAGCCGCCAAGAAAACCATTCAAGTTCAAGAGTTCATGCCTCGGCTGACTCAGTTGCATCCTCGTAATCAGCCAGAACATCGCTACGTGCTGAGACTTGGGGAAGAATTTGAGGTATATAACCCCAACCCGCAGCCTGAGGAAATCGAAATTTCCCTGGCAGTTCAGCCAAGTCTGCCTGTGGTATTATGCAATGTACGTCTTGTTAACTGCGATACTCAAGAGTTCGTAGCTTACAAGGGAAAAGTGGAGGCATCCGATGTCTTGTCCTTTCGAGAGGATATCGTTGAGGTAAACGGTAAGCCTTATGCAACGGAAGGAACGCCCCTACTAACAACCAACACCTCTCGCTGGCGGCTGGAAGCCCAGTTAGCTGAGGGGTATCCCCTGGCACGATTTGACCAACAGCGCTTTGATCAAAGCACCTTTGCCTTGAGTCAACCCGCCGTCTCTGCTAAGGAGTATCCCCTGGCACGATTTGACCAACAGCGCTTTGATCAAAGCACCTTTTTCTTGAGTCAACCCGCCGTCTCTGCTAAGGAGTATCCCCTGGCACGATTTGACCAACAGCGCTTTGATCAAAGCACCTTTTCCTTGAGTCAACCCGCCGTCTCTGTGAAAATGAGATTCTACCAACTCACCCCAGGGGTGTTCGAGGTCAAAATCCCTTGGGATATTCCCGGCTTTACCGATAAGTTTCAGGAAGCAGGGGATCATCCTCGTCATCAAATTGCTGGAATTATTGACAAGGTTAAAGCCGCTGGTGTTTTGGGGATTATTACCTATGAGAAGCGCTTTCAGGAAACTCACGAAATGGTAGCACAGTTAACTGTTGAGCGTTCTCCTTTTCTGGAAGAACATCTTGCCGAAGATACCTTGACTATTAATACTATTCAGGTTCCCTATCCAGAGGGAATAGTCCACGAAATGTCTGATAACCTGCTTACTTGTGGAGTATTTGACTATACGGGCTTTGATAGCGGCAATCGTTTTGCTTGAGGAAAGGGAGTAGGGAGTAGGGAGTAGGGAATCGGGAGTCGGGAGTCGGGAGTCGGGAGTCGGGATAAAAAACTTAAATATACCTCACTAACCTGGTAAATGCTAACTTTTAACTTTTAACTTCTAACTTTTAACTTCTAACTTCTAACTTCTAACTTCTAACTTCTAACTTCTAACTTCTAACTTCTAACTTCTAACTTCTAACTTCTAACTTCTAACTTCTAACTTCTAACTTCCCGATTCCCAATTCCCGATTCCCGATTCCCGATTCCCGATTCCCGATTCCCGATTCCCGATTCCCGATTCTTAATTCTATGAAAATTGCCGAAAACCTCGACATGAAAGGTAGGTTGATTATCCAAAAATATAATCCTCAAGCTCAGCTGGTCCAGGAAGTTAAAGCTGACAACTCGATTGTTTACACAGGGCGGGAATTAGTTGCCAAGTTATTTACTAATCAAACCATTGACCCGATTCGCTACATCGCCTTAGGGACTGGGGGCAGCACAGTTGCTCCAGCTAATGATATCCAATTGGAAAATGAAGTGTTTCGTAAAGAACTTAAACCGTTTGACCTCGGCAAAGATTTAATCGAGAGTGGAGACGGTGACAGTAAAAAGTGTAAAATTATGTTGTCTGTAGACCTGGATTTTGGGGAACCTGATAAACAGCCAGTTGAGTTGACTGAGGCGGGTTTGTTCAATAGCCCAGAACAAAGCCAGGGAATCATGTATAATCGAGTGACCTTTCCTAAAATTACCAAGAGCGAGCAATTTAAGTTAACTCTCGTGTGGGAAATTTTGTTTTAGTGATAACTATGAGGAAGCAATGACCAAAGGCTTTGACCGAAAACAGAAAAAAGCTGGAGATTTGATCCTTTCGGAAGATTGGAATGCTGCCATGGATGAAATTGACAGTTTGGGGAAGACTCTTCAAGACATAAAACAAAAAGCAACAAGCTTCCAGGGACCTCTAACCATTGAAGACGCCCTGAAGGTTAAAGGCAACGTAGGGATTGGGACAGACAATAATCCCACCGCTAAACTGGAAGTCAAGGGAAACCTGAAACTAGAATTAGGAGAAGCGGTCAATGAATTTTCCAGGGATGGTACCTTAGGAGGCAACTCGAATCAAGCTGTTCCCACGGAACTGGCAGTGAAAACCTATGTAGACCAGAAAGTGCAAGGGGTAGAAGATAGCGCCAGAGAGTCGTTTGAAACTAAAAAGCTCCAAGTCAGTGAGACGCTGACGGTAGAGGGTGCTACACAGCTCAATGGCAGTCTGAAACTGGGGCAGGGCGTAGAAGTAGCGCAATTTAGTGAGACCATCGGCCAATCCAGAGAATCCTCCCTGATCGTGGTACCCACGGAACAAGCCATCATCACCTACATCAACAGCACCTTAGGAAAGTTGGGTTTAATTCCAGGAATCTTTGATTTAGGTAACGGGGTTATCTTAGAAATACAACCCATCAAAGCAGGTAGCTTCATGATGGGTTCGCCCGCAAATGAGTCTGGTAGGGATAGTGACGAAGGACCCCAGCATCAGGTAAATGTACCAGCGTTCTGGATGGGGAAGTATCAAGTTACCCAGCAGCAGTGGCGAGCAGTTGCTAGTTACAACCAAGTTGACAGGAGCTTGGAGGCAGAGCCATCTAATTTTAAAGGCGAGTCTCTCCCAGTTGAGCAGGTAAGCTGGTATGAAGCCAAGGAATTTTGTGCGCGACTCAATCAAAAATTTAAGGGTCAACTCAAGGATCGAAAATTCCGTTTGCCCAGTGAGGCGGAATGGGAATATGCCTGTCGAGCAGGTACGACAACTAGATAGAAAGCGGACGCCAGGCACGTGGAAGGATTTGCGGACCTCGCCCGCGCCGTGAAGGCAGAAGG
>NZ_JAAHHZ010000595.1:0-3030 GCF_010672005.1 Moorena sp. SIO4A5
ACATGCTAGATTAATAATAGGTCGATAAGCAAGAGGACAAAAATGAGATCTGCATATCAATACCGATTAAGACTGACAAATTCGCAAGTTGCAAAAATAGAGAAATGGCTGGACATGTTGCGTCATCAGTACAACTATTTGTTGGCAGACAGGTTTAATTGGTTTGAGCAGAATCGCTGTTCTATTAATTCTTGTCCCCTTGTTTGTCATTTGCCAGATCTAAGAAATAACCCTGACTACTTTTCCCAGAAGAAAACTCTACCTCAGCTAAAGAAAGATAGACCTTGGTATAGTGACATTCATGCTCACGTATTACAGGATTGCGTAAAGAGAGTCGATCTAGCTTTCAAGCGGTTCTTGAAGGGCGATAGTAATGGAAAAAAGAGCGGAAGACCTCGATTTAAAGGAAAAAGCAGATACAAGTCTTTTGCATTCCCCTCTCTTGGTAAAAATCCTATAAATGGCAATACACTGACTCTTCCAAAATTTGGAAAAGTCAGAATGATTTACCATCGACCTATTCCAGAAGGTTTTAAAATCAAAACAGCTACCATAACCCGAAAGGCCGACGGTTACTATGTTACACTATCCATTCAAGATGATTCTGTACCAAATATTCTCCCAGTAGATAGCGTTTCTAGTCCTGTTGGGATAGACATGGGTCTTAAGTCTTTCCTGGTCAAGTCCGATGGTTCAGAGGTACCGATTCCTCAATACTACCGAAAAGCTCAAAAGCGATTAAATAAAATCCAAAAAGCTGTCAGTAGGTCAAAAAAAGGTAGTAACAATAGAAAGAAGGCTGTCAGTAAACTAGGTAAGGCTCACAAAAAGGTTGCTGACACTCGAAAAGATTTTCATTTTAAAACAGCAAAAAGTTTACTGGACAATCACGATCTAGTTGCTCATGAGAAATTAAATATTAAATGCTTGGCCAGGACTAAACTGGCTAAATCTATATTGGATGCTGGGTGGGGTCAATTCCTGTCGATACTATCAAGCAAAGCCGAGAATGCTGGCTTGATAGCAGTCGCAGTAAACCCTCAAAATACCAGTCAGGATTGTTCTAATTGTGGAACTAAAGTACCTAAGAAATTGAAAGACCGCATTCATTCTTGCCCTCACTGTGGGTACACGGAAGACCGAGATATAAATGCGGCGATCAATATATTGAAATTGGCGGTAGGGCATTCCGTCAGAAGTAAAGCTTGCCGAGGAACCGTTCGCGTAGCGTCGGGCAAAGCCCGATAGCAATAGCTGGTGTTGGCAAGAAGCCCGCACTGTCCCGTTAGGGCAGTGTCGGGAGTATGTCACTGAGTCAGTGGGTTAGAGCGTCAGGGGCAAGAGTAGTTCATTCACCTCGTTTCCTCCCAAGGTTGTCTAAGAATGTTCCATAGCCGTCTCAAAGCAATTTACAACACTAATGGAATTAAACTAGCGCTAGGTTTAGCTCTTACCACTATGACCAGTGGTTTACTATTGCTGTGGAAATCCCACGACCAAGCGCCCTCTGTCTTCCAGCTCCTAGGAGCACAGCCTGCTGTCGCCCAGTTTTTTATTCCCCCAGAGATTAGCAAGGTAGTATATAAGCGTTTACCGGATTTACCACAAGAGAACCAATACATTAGTAAAGAAAGCGGTAAAGTAGCTGCCAATAATACCCTGGTTAACCGCTTAATTCGGTATCACGTCTATGGGAAAAAACGGTTGCCCAATTTCCGTTTTGATTGGAAATTGACCATGGCTGACTATCTAGGTGCATACGATTACCTAGAAGCATCCCAGTATCCCAGTGGGGATACCTTAACCGAAAATCCCATGGAAGGGGATATTGCAGCGATAGAACAATTAACTCGTGCCGAACGGGATGCACTAGTAAGCGTTTTGGTCAACATATTCAATCCCAATCGCAGTGAAACTGTGGCACCAGAGTCCAGCACACAACCATCACCTGCAACAACCTCCAATCCTACATCACCTGCAACAACCTCCAATCCTAGAAGAGGAGTATCTTTACCTAAACCAGGAGATGCTCAGTTACTCAAACCTAATTGACGTCTGGTTAATTGGGCAGAATCAGGTTTATGGAACGTCTGGTTAAACATGGAGAAGGCTGGCGTATTGGTTGGGATCCTGAGGCTCCTAACTATAAAGGTCTAGTGGGTGGTGAGGACTGGGCATTTGAACTAACGGAGTCAGAGTTGAATGACTTTTGTCGGTTGTTGCTGCAATTAGCTCAGACTATGAGTGAGATGGCAAGTGAGTTGATGGACGAAGAGAAAATCACTTGCGAAGCAGAAAGCGATTGGCTGTGGATGGAGGTAGAGGGCTATCCTTCTGCTTATACCCTACGGTTGATTTTGAATCAGGGACGCTGTTGTGAGGGGAGCTGGGTGGCAACAGCGGTTCCAGGCTTGCTAGCAGCAGCTAAGTCCCTGAAAGTTTTTTAGTGAGCTTGTTCAAATCTCGAATAGTGTGGTATATTAAATAAGGTTTTCCGGGGCGTAGCGCAGCTTGGTAGCGCACCACTTTGGGGTAGTGGGGGTCGTGGGTTCAAATCCCGCCGCTCCGATTCATTTTAGAAATCGGGTATAATCCTCAGACTCAGTTTGTCACTGTTGTCTGATTAATTTGATCTGATCTCGACAAAATATAGGGCTACGGGCAAAGCAAAAAGCAAAAGGCAAAACTCCACAATAACAGCTTAGGTGCGCTTTCCCCATTAAGAATTGCTTTCCCTATTAAGAATTAAATTCGCCACAGGTCGCACTTTCTGAGCTTGTATTAATGTCCTAAGCTTAATGGGTAGTGCAATATCACTAGTTTTACAAAATTATCAAACAATGAACTACGACGCAATTACTATTGATACTTGTATTTTTCGTCGATATGATTGTCAGTTTGAATCCTCAAGGGGTGACAACAAGGCTACAAAGCACTCTGGATAAGGGACTTAGCGTTAAGTCCCCGCTTGAAATAGAGAGATTTGTGAGGTTTGAGACTCATCAGAGATTTGGCTAAATCCGACCAAAT
>NZ_JAAHHZ010000596.1:0-3029 GCF_010672005.1 Moorena sp. SIO4A5
AATCGTTGAAGTACTGGTGCGCCAAGACGCTGATACCAAGGGAGTTCAGCCCGTTTACGCTCATGGAGTAGTCGTAGAGAAAAGTTGAGCAGGGCGACTCCTTTGGCTAGCTCTGGATTATCTACAGCGGTTTGCATTAGGGCAATACAGCCGATAGAGTTTCCGACTAAAAATGCCGGACCACCAACCACCTCCCGACAGAAATCCGCAATTTGTTGCCCCCAGGTTTCAAAGGTATAGTCTATCTCTATACCAGGAGTCGGTTTAGCTGAAGCCCCAAAGCCAATCAAATCAATGGCATAACATCGGCAGTTTTCCCCCAACACTGGCAAGGTCTTGCGCCAATGTCCGGAAGATGCCCCAAAGCCATGCACCATCACCACAGCTGGTCCAGAATTACCGTAAGCTTTATACCCAATCGAAAAGCCCTGCCACATCCAGGTTTTTGTTTCAATCTGATCCCTGATTGGGGCTGTGAAAGAGGAGGACATGCTCAAAAAATCCCAAGTTATGCCATATTTACCTTTACATTGTGTAACAAACTCGGCTAACTCTGGTAAATCGTCAGCTGCAGGAGTGGTGATTTTACGGATTGCCTATTCAGCCACGACAACCTATGGTAGAGGTTGCCAAAATGCTCCAGAAGCTCTTTTAGATTCTGAGCAGGTCAATAGGCTCGATGTAGAATTGGGTCGGGAAATTTACCCTTGATGCTAAATTCGTCTATGAGCTAATTGGCGATCGCATCATCTCCCCTTCAGCAAAGCTTCCATGCTAAAGGGGGTTGACCCATGACCCATCACCCATGACCCATCACCCATGACTATAGAAAACATCATCATCACCATTGGCAGTTATGCTCCGGATTTTGAATTGCCGGGAACTGATGAGCAGGTTCACCATCTCTGCCGTTACTTAGAACGTTTCTCAGGAGTGGGAGTTATTTTCTTAGGCAACAACTGCCCCTATGTCAATTGCTACATCCCAAGACTCAAACACATTCAAGACCAGTTTGAACATCAAGGTTTTACCCTAGTGGGCATTAATGCCAATGATGTTTATCAGTACCCCGCAGAGAGTTTTGAGGAGATGAAGCAGTTCTGCCAAGATCAGCAATTGAATTTTCCTTACCTTTGGGATCCAACTCAAGATGTAGCTCACAGCTTTGGTGCCCAGAAAACCACTGAGGCATTTTTGATTGACAATAAGGGAATTGTATGCTATAATCGTTCGATTGATGATAATCCAGAAGATGGTGACGCAGTACAAGCCCATTACTTACACAGTGCGATCGCGTCTCTTTTAGCAGGGCAAGACATTTCACCACAATCAACTAAGGTAACTGGTAGTCCTATTCAGTGGCGATAATCTTTAAGCTGGGATTAAAAATGAGCGATCAGCGATCAGCGATCAGCTATGACCCATGACGAATGGCAAATTTGACTGTTATCTTGATGTGGATAACAATTTCATAACAAAGAGTCGTGGCATGGGGATAAAATACCAAAGGGTTTTACTAAAATTGAGCGGTGAAGCCTTGATGGGCAATTTGGGCTACGGCATCTCACCGGAAGTGGTTCAGGAAATAGCAGCTGAAGTCGCTGCCGTTTTGAATGAAGGTGTTCAAATGGCAATCGTTGTCGGTGGTGGCAATATCTTTCGCGGACTCAAAGCTGCAGCGGGGGGGATGGATCGGGCAACTGCTGATTATATCGGTATGATTGCGACAGTGATGAATGCCTTGACTTTGCAAGATGCTCTAGAACGAAACGATATCCCGACACGGGTGCAAACTGCAATCGAAATGCAGGAAGTGGCAGAACCCTATATCAGGCGTCGTGCCATTCGCCACCTGGAAAAGGGACGAGTGGTCATTTTTGGGGCAGGTAGTGGTAATCCCTTTTTTACCACTGACACCACCGCTGCTTTACGAGCGGCAGAAATCGATGCTGAGGTAATATTTAAGGCAACTAAAGTTGATGGTATTTATGATTGTGATCCTAACCTGAATCCTAATGCCCGACGGTATCAGAGCCTGACTTACAGCCATGTCCTAAGTCAGGATTTGCGGGTGATGGATAGTACTGCGATCGCATTATGTAAAGAGAATAACCTCCCAATTATGGTATTTGATCTAAGGGTGCGGGGTAATATTCACCGCGCTGTTATGGGAGAAACTGTTGGAACAATAGTGGGAGGTTCCTGTGCAATTAGCTGATGTCGAAACCAGTATGCAGAAAGCTGTTGAGGCCACTCAACGGGCGTTCAATACCATTAGGACTGGTCGCGCCAGTACTAGTCTATTGGATCGGGTGATGGTTGAGTACTATGGTACCCCAACCCCCCTGAAATCTTTGGCTAATATCAACACGCCAGACGCTAGTACAATCACCATCCAACCTTACGACAAAAGTATGCTGAACCAGATCGAGAAAGCAATTACTCTTTCGGATCTGGATTTGCCTCCGAACAACAATGGTGAAGTAGTGCGGTTAAATATTCCTCCACTGACTAGCGAGCGCCGTAAAGAATTTGTCAAAATGGCAAGTAAGTTTGCGGAGGAAGGTCGAGTATCGATTCGCAATATCCGTCGTGATGCCGTTGACTCTGTCCGAAAAGAGGAAAAAAATAAGGAAATCTCTGAGGATGAGTCACGGGATTTGCAGGACGAGATTCAGAAGTTGACGAATAAATACACAAAAAAAGTTGATGAAGTGTTCGCGGCTAAAGAAAAAGACATCATGACTGTGTAATGCTACTGTGTAATGCTACTGTGTCATGCTACTGTGTAATGCTATTCTCGGTGGGGGGTGAGTTCATTTTGGCAACTCTTCCCTCTATCGGCATTCACAGTTGTGTGTAATTGTTGTACTTGTGTACTTACTAGTTATTTGATACTGATTGGAAAATGACCCGCTCATGCCACGACTAGCCAGGTCTAGGATGAGCGGATATTTTTAATCTACTTGAACCAAATGACCCGCTCATGCCACGACTAGCCAAGTCTAGGATGAGCGGAATTTTTCAAT
>NZ_JAAHHZ010000597.1:0-3029 GCF_010672005.1 Moorena sp. SIO4A5
TGGTGTGTGGGAACGTGTATTCAAGACACTCTCATTAGATGCAGACAACGAGTACGCTGCGCTCGACTCAACGATTGTACGCGCTCATCAACACAGTGCTGGTGCAAAAAAAAACACCAGACGATAAACCTGAAACACAAGCAATTGGACGCAGTAAGGGTGGTTTATCTACCAAAATTCATGCCACCTGTGATGCACTGGGAAATCCCACAGGGTTTCATCTGACCCCCGGTCAAGCACATGATTTGCAGGGAGCTGATGCGTTACTTGATGGTATACATGAGATTGGTGCACTGCTTGCAGACAAGGCTTACGATGCGACAGAGCGGGTGCTCAAACGATTAAAAGAAGCTGACTGCCAAGCTGTCATTCCTCCTAAAGTCAATCGTACTCAACAAAGAACATATGACTTGCACATGTATAAGTGGCGTCATCTGATCGAAAACTTTTTTCAGAAACTTAAGCAATACAGGGCAATAGCAACTCGCTATGATAAAACTGCTCGTAATTTTTTGGGAGCCATTCATCTCGCCGCTTCTGTCATCTGGCTTAACTGACGACATGCCCTAAATGAACAACCAATCAGTCAACGTAACAGCTAAAAAGACTAACAACAAAATTACTATCCTATTTGATGGGGGGTCTCGTGGAAATCCTGGAATAGCCGGTGCTGCTGCTATTATTAAACAACCGGGAGCTCAAACCATTAGGGTTAGTCAATTTTTCCCTCATGCTACCAACAATCAGGCCGAATATACTGGAGCCATTCTTGGCTTGGAGAAAGCCTTGGAAATCGGTGCTGGGCAGGTAGTCCTAAAAGGAGATTCTCAACTGGTTATCAATCAGCTTAAAGGTACCTGGAGAGTTAAAACACCCCACTTACGACCGTTATGGACAAAGGCTAAGTCACTGCTGAATCAGTTTGACTCTGTTCAATTGGAGTGGATTCCCCGAGCACAGAATTCAGAAGCCGATGCCGCTGCGAATCAGGCTATGGATCAACGCCAAGGGGTTAACGCTGTCAGAAAGAACCCAACTGGGTTGCCCAAGGCTAAACCTGCTGTACCAAAACTGGCTAACCAGTCCTCTGAGTTGCCCAAGGCTAAACCTTCTTTAGCAAAACTGGCTGAGCAGTTCTCTGAGTTGCCCAAGGTTCAACCTCTACCAAAACTGGCTAACCAGATCTATGAGCTGATTGCGATGGGAACAAAGGCTGGATTTAAAGATTTCTTAAACTTGAAAAGTGGTCGGGATGAGTTGACTAGCAAGCGATTCCCCACCCTAAAGGAAATGGTACCTAGTGCTGTTCAAAATGCGATCGCATCGGCTATGGCTGAAGCCGATGAATCTACCTTAGCCAAGGTATACCGCTGGTATCTCAGAGGATTACCCGCAGACTTAGCAATTAGAAAAGTCCAGGTCGATTTAGAAGTATCTGAAAAGATTATCCAGCGTCGTCAAAAAAAATAACCAAACCCTTTAATTATAACACATAATTATCGCTCTAGCAATCCTAGGTAATTTGTAATAAGTAAAAACTCTGATCAAGACCTGAGTACTTAGTAATTAGTACTAGATTTATACAAAATGCGACTGGTTCACCATTGGGATTGCGATCGCAACCATGGCTTTTGCCTGTGATATATATCATAGGCGGAAACAAAAAGATGAGTTATTATTGTGAGTACCAGATTCCCCTGGCCAGGTGTGGGGTTAAGCTCAAATCTAAAAAAATACTAAAGAGCTATTGTTTAGAGTTCCTGAGAGGATACATAACAGCTATCTAAAAGAGCTTCACTACAGTAGTAGAAGCTCAAAGCTAATCCAACAGGAGTTCAAAAAAGGGGTTACTAAGAAATGGTAACCCCAATTAGGGTATTTGACGAGCTGGTTCTTGCGTAGGTAAAACAAAATGTCTTTCACCTTGCCATCTTTGATCTTGCCACTCGTCAAGGATTTTTTATTTATTGCAATATCTAACTGGTTAAGTCATGGAAGCACATCGATTACATCAAGCAATAACATATCAAAATGTCATGGAAATCTTAGTGACTCAGGAAGTAGAGCGTCAAAAGTCTCGACTTTCTCCAAAGCTAGCTAAGTATATCAACCAGGTAGAAGTGGCTACCTACGCCCTCAATCGTTTACCACCGCTGTATGCTTCCAGTGAAGAGGGGAGGCGTCAGCAGCAGTTAAAGGGTAACAAAAAACTAAGGCAGCAGATTAGCACTACTGTGCGTCAAGCCTTTGCTGCCGTGCAACGAGACCCGATCAGGGTTTGTACACCAATCAGACCAGAAGAAGACACCGAATCTCTAGCCGCTAAACTGGCTCTGCAAGGAATCCGGGAATTACTCAAAAATCAGAACATAACATGGTATAACCTGGTTAGTATTGTCAAGCAAACCCTGATTAGAGCAACTCAGCTCAGAAAAAATCGCCAAAAAGAGCAGCCAAGAGACCCAATTTATGGTTGGAATGACTCTCGTTACCAGCTCTAACCTTTTGATTGCTTTCACAGGTTGACAAGTTGTTCGCCCTTGGCGTTCCCGTAGGGTAGGTTGACAGGTTGACAGGTTGACAGGTTGACAGGTTAACAAGTTGATCAGTTGAAGGTTGACAGGTTGACAGGTTGAAGGTTGACAGGGTATGGTCTCTAAACCAGCGTTTTAGATTTATTTATAAATTGGTGATTTACACCGTTTTTCATAGATATAAGGTACACAGGATTTTTTCCCTCTTACCTCTTAACTGCTCCGAAGTCCCTGCTCCCTGCTCCCTAAAACCCGCTGGCGTAAGTACCTAACCCAATTCAAAACTGCTGTAATGCTGCACTTTAACTATTCTACTGTGATCAATGCACCAGTTGACATAGTTTGGACCTTTCACGAGCGAGATGATATTCTCGATCTGCTAACTCCACCCTGGCAACCAATCCAGGTGATCCGTCGTGAAGGAGGTTTAGAGATTGGAGCTGTTTCGGAATTTCGGATTTTTCTTGGTCTAATTCCCTTACAATGGATTGCTGT
>NZ_JAAHHZ010000598.1:0-3020 GCF_010672005.1 Moorena sp. SIO4A5
AATGAAAGACATAAAAATGGCTCAATAATGGGGAAACGGGGTAACCAAAACTTTGTGGTTATACCCACAAAAAGATTAATCAACAGACTCGAACAACTATGCCCTGAGTACGGCATAAAATTAACGGTAACAGAGGAATCTTATACTAGCAAAGCGTCTTTATTGGATGAGGATTCATTACCTAAACACGGTGAAAAACCCAGTGGATGGAAACCTTCCGGCAAAAGAGTAAGGCGTGGTTTGTACAAGTCTTCTAAAGGATACCTGGTGAATGCTGATTGTAATGGTGCTGGAAACATTGCCAGGAAAGTAGCTGTACAGTTAGGTCTTGATCTAACCAAGGCAGGTAGGGGAGCTTTGACACTCCCACATCGATAGTGCGGCTCGTTCTTACTAAGAGTCTAGGGAAAACCTAGAGGTATGAGTAAGGGGATTCGCGAGGTCAAAAACCTCAAAATCCTAACTGTTCTAAGGATGCAGGTGAAAGCCCTGCCCCTGAGGAGACAGGTGACTCCCTACCTGGCCACACCGAGGAAGGCGGCAACCTTTCAGAGTGAAGCTGGCATCAGGGCGGAATCAGAGGCAAAACAGATTAGCCACACTGCCGCTAACGGGGAGATGACATGGATAAACAGTTCCTAGAAAAGTGTCTTAGTGGGAAGCCACAATCTGAAAATAAAATGTGGACTACATTTCCTCATTCTCACAGCGATTTTATCGAGTTAGCTGTAATCTCCGAGAAGGAAATAGGCAAAGTGGAACATCCTAAATCATCAAATAATCTAAGGAACGGAACGAGTAAAAACGACGGCAAATAGAGGTCTGGGGAAAGGTCGAAACCCCGGTAAGTTATGCCAAACTTAATCCCTCCCGTCGGGTAAGATGTGCCCAAAACTGAGCACGGGTATTCAGAGTAAACAAACTGGAGAAGAGCATGGGTAGACACAGACATCAAAAATCTAGTGACCTCTGGAAAGGACAAAACTGGAAACAACTCCGGAAGAACCTTTTCCGCCTACAAAAGAGAGTTTACAAAGCAGTTCAAGCTGGTGACTTACGGAAAGCAAGGTCTCTACAGAAACTGATTCTAAAATCTCGTTCAGCACAACTTTTGGCCATCCGTCAAGTGACACAGCTCAACCAGGGTAAAAAAACCGCCGGTATCGACGGAAAAACAGCCCTGAAATACAGTGAGAGATTCGAGTTACTTAAAAAGCTAGTATCCAGTGCGGAAAATTGGACGCACCTAGGACTACGGGAAATCCCAATACCTAAGAAAAACGGGGGTACAAGAATGCTGAAAGTACCGACAATCGCTGACAGAGCATGGCAATGTCTAGCAAAATTCGCTCTTGAACCAGCACATGAAGCCACGTTTCATGCCCGAAGTTACGGGTTCAGAACAGGCAGAAGTGCCCATGATGCACACAGACAAGTAGCAAATCATCTGCAATCCAATAAAAATGGCATCACCAAAAGAGTAATTGAACTAGACATCAAAAAGTGCTTCGACCGTATCTCCCATAAATCTATTATGGATAAGTTAATTGCACCATCAGGCTTAAAACACGGGATTTTCAAATGCTTAAAGGCAGGAGTAAATCCCGAATTCCCTGAGCAAGGAACTCCCCAAGGAGGTGTGGTCAGCCCGCTACTCGCCAATATCGCACTTGATGGAATAGAGAATATTCACCCAAGTATACGGTACGCCGATGATATGGTAATTTTTCTAAAGCCAAAAGATAACGCAGGAAAGATTCTGAATAAAATCAGGACCTTTCTAGCAGAACGAGGAATGGAAATCAGTGAAGAAAAGACTAAGCTAACCAAAGCGACAGATGGATTTGATTTCCTGGGCTGGTATTTTCGAGTCCAGTACGACGGGAGATTCAAGAGTTACCCCGCTAAGGAGAACCTCAAGAAATTCCTCAAGAAAGTAAAAACCATAGTCAACAGCTCGAATTATGGTGCAGAAATCAAAGCAAAAAAAATAGCGCCCATCGTACGAGGCTGGAGAAACTACCACAAATGGTGCTGTATGGAAGACTCTCCATATAATCTCTACTTTCCGATGAAAACTGCTGAAAGAAAATTCAGAAAGCAGAAATCTATAAATCGGCACGAATCTAAAAGATTATTGGATAAAGCTTTTCCTAAAGTATCATGGAAAGAAAACGGCCACACAATGGTAAAAGGAACTAAGTCCCCCTACGACGGAGACTTAGCCTACTGGAGCCAAAGAAATAGTAAATTGTACGATAACGCTACATCAAAAGCCTTGAAAAAGCTAAACCATTCCTGTGGATACTGCGGCCTAAAACTAAAAGGCGACGAATCTGTACACCTTCATCATATCGATGGAAACCACGACAATTGGAAGCCAAAGAACCTAATGGCCGTACATCAAAGTTGTCATCAACTCATCCATGGGGGCAAGTCGAGAGACTAGGATATCTAGGAGCTGGATGAGGGGAAACCTTCACGTCCAGATTTGAAGGAGAGGTGCCCTGGGTAATGCCAGGCATCGACTCTAATTGATATTTTTAATTCTCTTAAAAAATCATATCGAACAAGAAGCGTTCGCGTAGCGTCGGCGAAAGCCGATAGTGGCACGGGAAAACCGCTGCCACGTAGCAACATTGTAGAATCCCCCGTGCTTCAGCCGGGGGAGATGTCAAGAGCAGTTACTTAGAGCTGTTGAACAACTCAGTTTATCTGAACTGGAGAACGTTGGAGCATACATCATATCCCTCCAGGCACAACGCAAAGCACCCAGGCTTTCTTCAGATCAGGCTAGGTTGCTAATTACTATTAATCAAGGTATACCAGCAGACATTCAAAACCGCTACGATGAACTGATTGAAAAACGAAGAATGGAGATGCTGACACCTGATCAGTATAGGGAACTTTTGGCTTTAAGTGATCAAGTGGAAACCATCGAAGCTAAACGTGTCGAAGCCATGGCAGAATTAGCTCGTTTGCGCCAAATATCCTTAAGCACCCTGATGGCAGATTTGGAT
>NZ_JAAHHZ010000599.1:0-3020 GCF_010672005.1 Moorena sp. SIO4A5
ACAATAAACTTATTTAATATCACAATAATTTGCTGATGACTTTCTTTGAGTTCATATTCCAGCCACTTAATTTTATCATTAGCCAAATTAATATCTTGTTCAATGGCTTCATAGTTATTTAAACTAAAAAAAAACCAATAGATTAATAAGTTTTGGATTTGATTGCTATCTTTGAGAGTATGATTTTTTGGGTTAAAATCATAAATAGCTAATAAAAACCAGCTGAATAACCAAAAACTGAGACTTGAATTCATGAGAGCTTCGTTGTAAAGTAATTACATCACTTTTAGCATCAACGTGACCTAGCACGACAACCGTGTAAATACATAATTAAGCTAACTGAGTTAACTCATTCCAAAACTCATATTACGAGCAATTTTACCTAAGTCGTGTATTTTGAAAAGCTCCTCTTGATAAAACAAATTTTTTTTACTGCTGCCCTTTTAGTAGAGATTGGTTAGTTAGCCCATAAACTAATACCAATTATTCAAAATAGGACTTATAGATGCAGATGGTCAGATGCTTAGATGCTCAGATGCTTAGATGCTCAGATAAAATAAATGTGTACCCTTGTCAGCACTAAGAATTGGGATAACCTAAGAATTGGGATAACCTAAGAATTGGTAAAAGTACTATATTAAGATTGGTAGAAGTACTGTATTAAGTATTCATACTGATACTAAGCTCGACTTAATGGATTTACGATGGGCGATCATGGGCGATCGCAACTCCGTAAAACCCATAAGCATTAGGCTTTTTGACTCTTTAAAGGTGACTAAGATACCCGATATGCAAAGAGTCTACCGCTCTGTTTAAGGAAGGCTTGAGAAGTCAGCTTCCCCCTACTCGTTTTTTTTATAAAATTTTATTTCATTAGCTTGACAAAAATAACAAACAGCTGAAAATTTATAATACCGACCATCGTGAATTAACAGGGTGAGCTCCGATGCCGAAATTCTGCCCATGAAGCTGTAACGGGGTGGATCTCATTGTCTTGATGCAGCGCGGTCATGGAATTTCCCCCATGACCGTAATGGTGCGTTTGACCCGTAATTTAATTCGCCACGGCACCTCTATATCGCTTTTGCAGTTTGACCTGGTGGTGCGTTATGGGAGGCACTGTCCCAAAACTGGCTACAGCTTGCGTCTTGGCGAGCTCGTCTTCTGTGCGCACCATTAGCAACTTTTTTACAAATAATGAGATGCACCCGCTCTAACGTGCTGGGCCAACTCTCGGAAGGCAACGGTCATGTCAGGTCAAAGCAGCAGCAGTTTGGCGAGGTTTGGTGTACAATTCCTAAGGATGTCTCTAGGTCAGCTATGGAATTGTGGTTCCAACTAAGCAGTTCTTGAGTGTTGAGGACATTGATATACGATGATACGGGGAACAAAGGCACCAAAGCCTTTGATGATTAAGGGAAGTGGTGTCATGCCAAACAAGCATTATTACCTATCTACAAGATCAGACCTCTTTCGGATAAGATCATAAAACCCCTAAAATCAGTAAGTACTGCTTGAGAGGTTATAGCTAAAAAGGCTGAGGAATATATATATGAGCGAAATTTTCGATAAAGTTAAGGATATCGTTTCAGAACAGTTGGACGTTGATGGGGAGGAGGTTAAGCCAGAAGCCAGCTTTGCCAACGATCTGGGCGCTGACTCCTTAGACACAGTTGAATTGGTGATGGCCTTAGAAGAAGCTTTCAATATCGAAATCCCTGATGAAGCGGCGGAAAAGATCGACACTGTTCAAAAGGCTGTGGATTACATTGAGGAAAAAGTAGGAGCAGGAGCAGAAACTCCAGCTTGATCAGCCTGATTCATTACCGCAAGTTCTGCGTTCACGGTCGATAAGCCTAGTTTTAATGGCATGATGACAAACTTTGAGAAAAAACGGGTCGTTGTTACAGGTCTCGGTGCAATTACGCCGATAGGCAACACTGTGGCTGAGTACTGGGAAGGGTTGTTAAACGGACGCAATGGTATTGGTTTAATTTCCTTATTTGATGCCTCCAAGCATGCTTGTCGTATTGCTGGCGAGGTGAAGGGCTTTGATCCCCAGGACTACATGAAGCGTAAGGAAGCAAATCGTATGGATCGCTTTGCTCAATTTGCGGTTTCTGCCAGTAAGCAAGCATTAGCTGATGCCCAGTTTGAGATCAATGACCTGAACGCAGAACAGGTCGGTGTAATGATTGGCACTGGCATCGGTGGTCTGAAGGTACTGGAAGACCAGGAAACAGTTCTTATTAAACGTGGACCTGACCGCTGTAGTCCGTTTATGATCCCGATGATGATTGCTAACATGGCAGCTGGTCAAACAGGAATTCATACGGGAGCGAAGGGACCCAATAGTTGCCCAGTTACTGCTTGTGCCGCAGGGTCTAATGCCGTAGGCGATGCGTTTCGCTTAATCCAGCGAGGCTATGCCCAAGCCATGATTTGTGGCGGTGCTGAAGCGGCGGTGACTCCCCTAGCAATGGCTGGGTTTGCATCAGCACGAGCTTTATCTACTCGTAACGATACTCCTGAGTCAGCTTGCTGTCCTTTTGATATCGCTCGCAATGGCTTTGTGATGGGAGAAGGTTCTGGGATTCTGATCCTAGAGGAACTAGAACACGCCGTCAGTCGTGGAGCAAAAATTTATGCCGAAATCGTCGGCTATGCCATGACCTGTGATGCCCATCACATCACATCCCCTGTACCAGGTGGCGAAGGAGCAGCAAGGGCTATAGCACTGACGATGAAGGATGCTGGGTTGACGGCCGAACAGGTTAGCTACATCAATGCCCACGGCACTAGCACACCTGCTAATGATAAAACCGAAACAGCAGCGATTAAAAAAGCCCTAGGAGACCATGCCTATAAAGTAGCAATTAGCTCCACCAAATCTATGACAGGTCATTTGTTGGGAGGGTCTGGTGGCATTGAAGCAGTGGCTTCAGTGATGGCAATTGCCCATGACCAGATTCCACCAACGATAAATTTGAACAACCCAGACCCTGAATGTGATTTGGATT
>NZ_JAAHHZ010000006.1:0-85232 GCF_010672005.1 Moorena sp. SIO4A5
AATATCTACCGGCATCATAGATACTTCTTCTGATGGCAGGTGGTAACCTGTAGATCTAATTATCACCTCAGCATTGACAAAAATGCCTAAGTATGAATATAGCAAAGGGAACAGGGAACAGCGGATCACCGGAACAGGGAATATGGGATCAAAATTTTCACAATTCCTACAGGGATTGCTATACAAGCAAACTAACATCAACAAGCCACGGTTGTTGAGAAATTACCGAAGAAATAACTCCCACAACTTACACAAAACTGGACTCCAAAACCTATAATATCAAGTTAGGTTGAATACCCATAATTAGAGGGAGGGTGGGACCCACCCCTAACCCCGACCAGGAGGGGAAGTGTGGGGAGGGTGGGAAGTGTGGGAAGATGGGGAGATGGCCAGATGGCCAGATGGGGGAGATTTTTATTAAGGGTAATTATCCCGACATGATATAAGTAGTAGGGTGCGTTAATAACGCACCCTACAAGTAGAGTTGTTGCGGAATTCCTGTTCTCAAAAACAGACTAGACTTCTGGTGGAAGTAAGAAGGATTAATGAAATGATTAGTGATGACTCTGTCTATTCTATCCTTCTATGTAATAAATGCATAATCCCTCAAGCCTTAGAATGTCAAGGGTGTCTATCTCTACTTTGTATCTCTAGTTACTGGAGTGGCTGTAGTGGTTAACTCAAGGCTTGGGGTTGCTACCCCTTGAACCACCAACACTGAGCAAGGAGCATGGTGAACAACATAGTTACTGACACTCCCGAGTACTATTTCTTTTAAACCCCCAAGCCCTCGACGACCTAGAACAATTAAATCCGCACCCCACTTTTGGGCGAGATCACAAATTCCTACACTCGGATCTGCCAATTGACAAGATACTTCGGCAGCGATACCATGATCATTGGCCTGTTGAGCATAACTCCTAAGCCACTCTTTGTTTTCCTCAACGTGTTTTTGCAGATTTTCTTGCTGAACCTTTCGGATACTACCATACACGTCTACATCGGCTATGGTGCCAAGACCTACGTAAGGAGTCATCATTTCCTGAGGTTCCCAGTTAAGGCAGTGTACTAGCATCAGAGTACTCTGTTCTTTTGCGGCTAGGTCTAAGGCCTGTTCAAACACTGCTTCTGCTTGGGATGAGCGGTCGATTGCTACCAGAATCTTTTTGTAAGCCATGATTAGTTTTTCCTCGTCTCTTCAAATTATTCAAATGGGGGCTCGAAGACATGGAATTTAAGTACTTGCAGAAAATAAATTAAGGGTTTCCTTTGTCTAGTAAAGATAGGGAAGATGGGTAAGATACTGAGGTTCGCGCTTGAGCTATAATCCCTGACATTGAAGACGTTGAGTGAATAGTTGATTGTAGTCAGTGCTGTAGTCAGTGCTGTAGTCAGATGCTACTCAATGTGATAGGGTTCTATAATTTAATTCTAGAAAAACTACTGACAGATATTAAGTACTGTTAACTATTTGTAACACTTATCGGCCTAGTCAAAAAAAATAGCAATGGGATGATAATTAGTAGGGTGAATGATTAAGAAAGCCTAAAAGTCCAGAAACGTACAGTTATTGGCCCATTTCTGTTACCGTAGGCAATAATAAGGGGAAAACCAGGAAATGAAGGGACTCGACTGAGGTGAATCAGCCACTAACTCTACCACTCCGTCCTTATTAATAATCCATCGATTAGCTTCAACAATTCTAGACCGACGTGAGTTAGCTGCATTAGAAGCACTAGAAGCTAAGATAGGATTTTTCCGGCGGCGAGTTCTGTGGCGAGGTAATGGACGTAAATCCATCCACAGGGTTTCACCCAAAAGAGGTTTAGTGGGGTCTGTGGGTAAGCCACCCCGCCCAAATTGGGTAAATTGATTCCCCTCATCGGTACCGCAACCAGTGGCAACTAGGAGTTTGGGATTCACAAAATTTTCTGGTAGCTCGAATAATCCCGCGCTAGGGTCGAAGTATGGTGCATTAATTTCGACGGTACCGCTAAAGGAAGCTCCCAGTTGGGAAGAGGCGGTAATATCACTTTCTGCAGTTTTTTCTTCCCGAAATTCAGTACCAAAAATGATAATCACTTGTCCTCCAAAGCTATCTTCAGCATTGGCAGTGATATCGCTATTGTCTAGGGCAACTAGCAAGTCAGTATCGATAGTAATGTTACTGCCAGTGACAGAACCTGTAGCATTAGTAGTGATGTTACTGCGATCGCGCATCAAGATTAGCTGAGAATCCAGAATAATATTGCCCTTATCGCCAGCACTGACTTCAGCAGAAAGGGTAGCGCTTTTGTCTAATACAATCGACTCAGCAGTAATGTCGAGATTACCAGCCTGGGCTAACTCCCCTGAACCACGAGCACTGACCGAGATTTCGGCACCATCGCGAACGGTCAAGTTGTTGCTGGTAATGGTCACCGAACCCGCAGCCCAATTGGATTAGACTTCGCGGCAGTTGTCGGGAACAGGGAACAGCGGATCACCGGAACAGTGGACAAAAATTGACGCAAAGACTATCAGAATAATACTTTTGCAAGAGGTCTATTGACCATTGCAAAGCGTGAAATGGGGTCTGTTGGTAGGCTTTGTCTGAGGGGATTGGTGCTGTAGTGGCAGCTAGATAAGGCATTAGCTTTGTGGGCTTGGGGGAAGCTTACGCATTTCATAGATAGGTCTGGCCGATTAATCTCAGTCTTAGAGTTCCCCCCACTGTTGGTCAGAGGAACATCTGTTTAGCACTGAGAGATTGCACCTTTAGCAAAGGGAACTTCGGATCACCGGAACAAGGAAAAAATCCTGTATACTTGATTAGGTTATCAACCGCTATATCAACAAAAATACAAGTATATTTAAAGCTAAAAACATAACTAAAAATTATTAGTTATAATCAGAATTATTTTACTAGTATTACTACTCTTATTAAGTAGTTGGTTACTCTGGCAAAATCTCATATGATCTCCGGATAATTACCCTTTATAACAATCTCCCCCATCTCCCCATCTCCCCATCTCCCCACACTCCCGTCTCTCCCCACCCTCCCCACATTCTTACTCCGATTCCCGATTCCCGATTCCCGATTCCCTTTGCTATAAGTAATTATTACTGTTCAAGCAAGCATGGAAGCCTTGACTGAGATGGAAGGAAATCAAGACCAGCAACATCCTCAGGAAAAACGCGATCGCGAAATAGTTAACCGTCTTTTACAACAACAACCCAATGAATACAACTTGGCCGAATTAGCCCGACTGCGGATTCGTTATGATAACTTCCCCGGTGCTAGAGCCATTCAAAGGGACTTGGATTTACTACTCCAGCGATGGCAACTGACAGAACCACAGCTTTTTGAGAAAACCCTTCAGATTCATCAAGCCGGTCTTGCGTATAGACGAGACAACAGTTCTGGAAGCCAGGATGACTGGACGTGACTCTCTTTGCTGAAGTCGGGAACAGGGAATAGGGAACAGGGAATAGGGAGTAGGGAGTAGGGAGTAGGGAGTAGGGAGTAGGGAGTGGGAAAAAATCATGTTGGTTTTTCAGTACCTTTTATGATAAATTTCCAGTTAAAAAACTCAGAAAGCTTACTGTAAAAGCGATGCAGTCGGCCAAAGGGGGTTTCCCCCACTCGCGCTTTGCATCAAGACAGAAAAATTAGGCTCTTCAACTCACAAAATTTACTGAATACGGCCTCTTACCACTGTTCCCTGCTCCCAGCTCCGAACGCGCCCCGCGTGGCCCACGGCCTCAGTCCCTGCTCCCTTTACTAGATTAATTTCATTTAACCGATTTCCTAGGGGCTGGGGGTAAAAGCTTAAACATCTGTTTTTGTTGATTCGGTTTAACGTTCTGATCAGCGGGAGCTATTGGATCGATCTTAGGTAGATCGATCTTAGAGGGAGACTTAGGGATGGGAACGGTTTTAGCCAGCTCATTAGACGAAGCTGTGTCTATAGCAGTATTCAGAGCTTCCAGTTGTTGAGATATCAAAGCCTGCTGTTGCAGCTGCTCGGTAGAAGACACTAAGCCGCTGAGTCCATTAACTAAATCCTTGACATTGCGGCGAAACGCTGGATCCCCAGTCAGATCATCTAGGTCAGCGGTAATCTTTTGAGCATTTTCAAAGGTAACTCGTGCTGAGTCTAGGGTTTGTTGCAATACTAGTAAATTAGTGGGACTGTTGAGAGTATTGGAAACATTACGTAAGTTAGCAGAAGCTTGGGCAGCATTAGCTGATAGGTTTTCTAAGTTCCGCAGCATTTGTGACACATCCGTTTGATAAACCGCTGAGTTAACCCGATTCGCGGTAACGGTTAAGTTGCTGGTCAGTACACGCAGATCTTGACTGGCCTGAGAGATGCTATCCAAGGTGGTGACCAAATTTCCCCGATTGCTTACCAATAGTTGATTGGCAGAGGTAATCAGTTGATTGAGTTCCCTTGCCGTTTGGCTGTATTGCTGGGAGGTACTAGAAATGCTACTGGTTGCCAACCCGATTAGACTAGATGTTTGATTGGCCGCACTGGTCACAGCATTCGTTGCGTTGGACAAGCCTGCTACCTCTTGCCGCACGATGCGGGACAACTGGGTCATCTCTTTGCTAAGTTCTGAGACGTCTCTGGCGGCATTGGAGGCATTTTCCGCAAGACTATTGATTTTGTCAAAAAACGCTGGATCAGCATAGAGTTCAGCAATGCGATTTCCGTTCCGTAGGAGGTCAGCAAAGGTGGAACCCACATCACCATTAATCTGATCTTCTTCACAAATAACTAGGGAAGAATTGCATTGTGCTCCGAAGGGTGTAAGACTTTGAGCAGTTGCAGGTAATTGTCCTAGAGGCATGATATCAACATTGGTAGCACCAATTAAACCCGATTGATTAGCTTCAACCTGGACTTTGCGGGGGATTAACAATCCAGGGTCATCAATTTCAACGGTGACATTGACCCCATTAGTACCGGGTTCAATCTTAGTGATTCTCCCAACTTGGACACCGCGATAGCTGACCGATGCCCCCACTTGCATCCCAGCAGCGTTCCCAAAATTGACAATGAATTTATAGCTCTTTCGACCTAAGCTAATCCCACTAATCCATACAACAAGTCCACCGAAAACAGCAAGTCCTGCTACTATTAATAAGCCAACGGAGCCTTCTCGAATCGTCCGCGATCGCATAGTTTAACCTTTTTTAGCCTTTCCCCTCACATTTACCATCATGCCTCACCAACCACTGACATCCAAACTGGAACCGACTTGAGCAAGTTTCGAGTAGTCCATTGGGTCAGATAGATGAGGTAAAATCCCCAAAACCTTAACATTGGTTAGAGTCTCGATTAAGCTAATCGGAGCCAACTGAGTTATTTCTTCGGAGGTACGAGGTTGGACGCAATTGAGGACAATCCCTTTGATGTCAACTCGTGATGAGCGTGCCAGGGCAACATTAGCAACCACTTGTGCGATCGCTCCTAATTCTATCGGCGCAACCAATACACAAGGCAATCGCCAATCCCTTGCCAAATCTGCCACAATCAGTTCATGAGTCACCGGTGAACCTAGTCCTCCCAAAGCTTCCACCAACACCACATCCCGCTGACTGCGCAGACTAACGAAGCCTTGCCAGACCTTTTCGAGGTCAACCTGTCGTCCTTCTAGATCTGCGGCAACTGGTGGTGCTGCAGGGGTTTTAAACTCCACGGGTGTGATCTCCTCCAGGGTTTGAGCCAAGTCAAATAGTTGGTGGTAAATTTCGCGATCGCCAATTCCCGTTTGAATCGGTTTGAATATCCCCAGACTCTCTTGAGGACGGTAAGTCTGCCAATAAGCAGCGATCACACAAGTCAAAACCGTTTTGCCGATGCCTGTATTGGTGCCAGTAATTAGTAATACGTTCAAGATTGACTCACTCTCAGTCCGTAAGGCTAATATCTACAGCAAAGTTTCTTTCCTGTTGAGCAATTACATCTACTATATACTCACCAGAACTAGGCAGCTGACCTTGCCACTTTTGCACCCCTGAAGCCTTTTCCACTAACTTGCCATTGGGATAGCGGATAGTTAAAGCCACATCACTTTCAATCACCTCTAGCTTCAATTGCTGACCCTGTTTAGCCTTCACCAAGTAGCGCTGAATCTTTTGGGGGCTAGTGCGACCCAGTAGCCGCAAAGGCTTGTTTTTCTCCAACAAATTGACCAGTTTTATCTTATACTCAGCAGTCGGTTTGGATTTTGGTTTCGGCTTCGGTGCTTCTGTTAACCTTAATCGTAGCTGATAATCGCTATCCGGTAGACCCTTAACTGGACTCAGTTGAATCGTGTAGTTGCCAGTGAAAAGAAATTTACCTTCCCATTGCCGCACCCGCTGAGCTCGATTGTCCACTGGTTTTCCGTCCGGGCCAAGCACTGTCATCAACACCCCTTCGTCACTGAGATCTGCCTTCAGGGTTTGGTCTTGTTTACCCTGGATAATGTAGTTAATAGTGTGATTAGCCTTTAAATTGCTGGATTTAGAAAGGGTTTTACCTGCAGAAAGCTCTAGAAGCTGACTGTAGATTTGAGGCTTACTCGGGGTGGGACTAGGGCTAGGGCTAGGGCTAGGACTAGGACTAGGACTCACTGACACCTTAGGACTAGGGGATTTCCCAGTGTCCTGCTGATTAACATTGCTCACCCATACCCAAGAGCCTATTCCTGCCAGCGCTGCTAGTCCTGTAGCTATCCCAAGCAACGGCCAAGGACTATTCCAGATAGAGTTACCCGTGGCTTGAGACATCACCGGTTCACTCGGTTCTGCACCTCTGGCCTCCCTGGGTGTCCCACCTTCAGCTGATGCCACCGTTGTGCCGGGTATTGGCTTGGGCTTTGGCAGTTGGGGAGTTAACCCAGAAGCTTGAAAGGCATACAAGACTTCCCTAGCGGATTGGTAGCGATCGCTTGGTTGATAACTAAGCATCCGATTTAATATCTCAGCTAACTCATCGCTAACCCTAGCCCAGGGACGCCAGTTCCAAGTCAGATTAGTATTATCCACCAGTTCTCCTGGTTCTTTCCCAGTTAGTAGCACTATCGCAGTCACTGCTAGGGAATAGAGGTCACTACTCGGATACACCTGACCTGTCTGAATTTGCTCCCTGGGAGCGTAGCCGCTTTTGCCAATACTAGTTGTTGGTGTGGGAGTATCGGGCAATTGAAGACGAGTTGCCAGTTCCTGTACCACACCCAAATTAATCAAAACGGGTATACTGTCCGTCTCCCGCATGATAATGTTATCGGGTGTGATATCTCGGTGAATAATCCCTTGGCTGTGGATGTAGTCCAAAACTGGCAAAGATTGCTGCAATAGCTGACGCACTTCCGTTTCTGATAAGACTCCCAAGTTGGTCGGGCTAGCAGCTATTGGGGGTGATTGGACTTCCCCATCCAGATTAGAAGATAGAGGTTGGCTTTGATTCTGAAGGGCTTTGCGTTGTTCTAGTAGGTCACCATAGGTTTTTCCCTCTACGTAGTCTCGCACCAGAAACAGTCGTCCGTCCTCTTCAAAGGTAGCTCTGAACTGAGGAATTTGCGGGTGTTCAATTTTATACAGGATACCTGCTTCTTGTTGAAACAGTTGCCTTGACTTATCTAGATTATTAGTTTCTGTCTGAGGGGGAATAAATTCTTTCAGGACACAAGGTTCATTGAAACGCCCTTGATCCTCTACCAGGTAAGTCCGATTGAATTCCCCTTGGTCAAGGACACGGAGCAGATGGTAGCGATTTTGCAGAATAGTTCCAGAGGCAATCGGTGGTTCCATCGGTGGTAGATCAGTTGTTACGCACAATGAGGCAGGAGGAGTATTCTTGAAGTTTAGACTTATTTCGGTTGCTTTGGAACTTCACCGGTGGATTCCAACTGTTCTGTTGAGCCACAGAGTTGAGCCACAGATAAGTTGATCACCATATACATCAGGGCTTACCCAAAACTGGACTCAAAACACCCTTATGGTGTAGGATCCGGAACCAGACCCTACAAGTATAGTTATTGCGTAAATCCTGTAGGGAATAGGGAATAGGAAATCAGGAATAGGGAATAGGAAATAGGGAATAGGGAAAAAATACTGTGTACCTAATGAATATGAGAACCGCTATATATGTTGTTCGGGTTTCTTAGAACATCACTACCTGTTCATTGCTATCTTATTGTGGTGTTGAATTATCTCAAATAACTACCTTACTTGACTAGATGTACAGTTGATCGAATTAAGTACAATAGTTAATTTTCAGATTTGAGTAAGAAACTTAAAAAACCTGCTTGAGTTATCAGGTTCCTGTGATGGCAATACACTATATATAGTGTCTTTATTCAACACCTCTGTTAGGTCAACGCTATAAAAATTAATAAAATATTAATCAAATTTAAATAAATAATTATAAAAATTATTATAAAAGGGATATTCGTAGAATGTTAAGATCGCGTTGAAATAAGCTTCGAGGGTTTGCTGTGAGCAGTTCAGTTACTTTAGAGCTTCAACCTATTCTGCCCCAGATAGCCGATAACAATCGTTTAAGACTATTTTCTGGTTCGGCAAATGTTTCCCTTTCTCAGGAAGTGGCACGCTATCTAGGACTCGACTTGGGACCGATGGTACGGAAACGATTTGCTGATGGGGAGCTCTATGTCCAAATTCAAGAATCCATCAGGGGGTGTGATGTTTACCTGATTCAACCGACTTGCTATCCGGTGAATGATTACCTGATGGAGTTACTGATTATGATCGATGCTTGCCGTCGAGCCTCAGCGCGGCAAGTTACTGCTGTGATTCCTTACTATGGTTATGCTCGAGCAGACCGTAAAACCGCTGGCCGTGAGTCCATTACAGCGAAACTGGTGGCTAACCTGATTACTGGAGCTGGTGCTAATCGGATTTTGGCAATGGATTTGCACTCCGCTCAAATTCAAGGTTATTTCGATATTCCCTGTGACCATGTCTACGGTTCACCAGTATTGCTACAATATCTGGCTTCTAAAGACCTAACCGATCTGGTAGTAGTTTCCCCCGACGTTGGTGGTGTGGCTAGAGCCAGAGCGTTTGCTAAAAAGCTATATGATGCTCCTCTTGCGATTATCGACAAGCGCAGGCAAGCTCACAATATCGCTCAAGTCATGAATGTGATTGGGGATGTCAAGGGTAAAACTGCGGTGTTAGTCGATGATATGATTGACACCGCTGGCACGATTTGTGAAGCTGCCAAAGTACTGCGTCAAGAGGGGGCTCGCCAAGTCTATGCTTGTGCAACCCATGCCGTGTTTTCCCCACCAGCTGTAGAGCGCCTCTCTAGTGGGGTGTTTGAAGAAGTAATTGTTACCAATACTATTCCACTACCGGACGCCAAACGGTTTCCACAGCTGACAGTGCTTTCAGTGGCTAACTTATTGGGTGAAACCATCTGGCGTATTCATGAAGACTCTTCTGTCAGCAGTATGTTTCGTTAAAAATCCCCCCTGGAGCAGGGGGGATTTTAATTTTAAACAGTTGTGTTGAGTGTTAAGTGTTGACTCGAAACAAGCAATGGTTAACGGTCAACCAAGAACGCAACTGGGTATCAGCCAAAATTCCATTTTCCACAGTAAATTATTCGTTGCTCCTGTAGGGACTAACATCTAACTCACCATTAGTCTTAAACACTACTCGGAAATGACCAAGGGGCTTCTGGGGTACTAACCCAGTCCCTTCGCCACCAATTCCAGCTGCTGCTGGCTTGATTAGGCGTTCTAGAGGAGTTTCTTGGGAGTAATCCCAAGACTCTTTATCAATTGCTTCATAATCAGCAATGATAGCCTCTTCAGTCACACCTACCCGATAAGTTAAATCTTGAGGATAGCTAGAGGTTTTATTCCAACTGTCACGAATTGTCTGAGACACTTTGTCTTTCAAATCATTAATGACAGCGATGTCAGTGATTTCTGGACCTAGGGTAATCTTACCAAGATAACCATCCCAAGGACTGATTTCCAGTATCCCTTCGTCTTCCCCTTGTTTAAATAACACCTGGAACTGAGCAATAGGTTCTTGGGTAGCAATATTGTCTGAAGTTTTGGTGTATAGCAACTCAGTCAGGGGGGTTTGCTCTGACCCATCCAAGGGTGTGCCATTAACAGGTTTGTAGCCTAAAATCGCGCCATCTCTGCCAACACTAACCTGGTATTTTAAATTCCCAGCAAACTGTTTCCGGTTCCCCCAAGCTCGAAAAATTCGCTTTTGCAAGCTTCTTTGTATATAGCGCAACTCTGTGGGATCAGTAATTTCTGGTGCAGTTGTCAGGACTTTTTCTAGCTCCTCAATCGAGAGTGGTGTTCCCTTTGGTGTTGGTGTTGGTGTTGCCTGAGGGTCACTCTCCCCAGTTGGGGTAGTGGTTTCATTGGCATTTTCCCGTGTTAGGGAAGGTTCGGGTTCCCGTACTTCTGGAATCGGTACAAAGAAAAATGCGATCGCAGCTAGAGCCAAACTTGCCATTCCCAGTGCAGCGGGGGCAGTACGCTCGGTTACTGGTTTTTCAGCTTGGCGATAGTGCTTAGAAACAGGCTGTAACGAAACACTAATATCTGGTAGGGTTCGTCCATCAGCCAAAAACTGGTCAATCGCCTCCACCAAGTCAAACAACTGCACTGTGTTCAAATCTACATGGAGAGGTTTCCCTGAGTTGGTCATTCCTCGTGACCCAGGAGTATCTTGCAGTGTCAGTCGATGCAAATTCTTGTCCTCGACTTTCTGCAGATGCACCTTAGCTGGTTTCTCAGCATGGGGTTGGGGGTGAGGCACTTTAGACAAAAATTCCTGAGCATAGCGGCTTACACTATGTACCAAGTCCTCAAAAAAATCCCGGCCACCACTTAGGGGTTGGTTCATAGCCCCTAAATGGCATTCCGCATTAGTTAGAGTTGTCAGCAATGGTCGGGCATCTGGCTGTAACCCATCCCCTTTGGTACTATTACTCCAACCCTCCAGGATTAGGGTACAGTTGGGAAGACTGTACTGGCGTCGAATTGTCATCGGCTGTTCCTGCTGAAAAATCCCTATGAATGCTTCCCCCACCTGCGTTCTCGTGGTGTGGGTATCCGTCTTGATTACAAGGGTTTATCCCTCGCGACAGGCGGCATCCTCGCCGAACATCCAGGACTTTTGCTGGACTGTTCCCCCAAGTCGTTTCCGCTATGGGGCTTATTCAATGAAGCTTTTACCTGAGAGTCTGACGTTTATGAACCGACTACAAAGGATTTATAGGTTAATTTTCCCAATCGTAGAGAGGTCGTGCCTCAGGGTTGCTCAGAATCTCGTCTGTCCTTCGCCGTACCGCTCAAGATGATGTCATTATATCATATTTTTGCGCTCCTAACCCCCACCTGAAGGAAGTGGGGGAATGGGTCGCTCATTTTTGTTCAACCTCTTAGAATAGCATTGAGGGTAATGGATAATTGGTAATGGTTAATTAATCTGGCTATACTTGATGGCATGGCGATAATCAGCAACGGCAACATTCAAGGCAATTCCCCATCAAACAAACTAGTCCATAATCTTTGCCTTCCAGAAGTGCCTGTACAGAACAGAAGCTGACTCAATAGAGAAATTGCCAGTTCATTCAACTTTTCTTGAGAGTTATAGGCAGCAACTTTAGAGCGACGGGGGTTCATCCGGCTGCGAAAATGAGCCTGGAACCTTTCCAAATACTTATATAGGCGAAAATGTTGTTCTAGAGGCACCTGCTTTTCCAGCAGTTGTTGATAAGCGGTCAACAACTGCCTAATCAGAACGGTCATTCGGCGTGCCATATGACTAGCAATCACCACTAGAGCCTTAGCTTCTTCTGGAGTTAAAGGACGTCGTGTGTAAGAGCGCCGCCAGGGATTGGTAGAGCGCATACGCCACAGGACAACACGATTTTTAATAATGTCCTGAAGTTCCAGCTCTCTAGCCGCCAATAGCATCGCCTCAGAACCTCCCAGTTCCAGAGCTTCAATGGCTAGTAAAATTAGGTCAATATGCAACCGAGTTCGTGGTGGACAGCCCTGAGCTGGAATCCTGAAATCAGGTAGGCTATCTAAAATTATTGGCTTTGACTGGGAAGCAGGACTATTGGTCAGCATTACGGTCCGTCGAAAGATTCACTCTAATAGCGCTTATCCTACAGCGAAAACCTTTTGAATAGATTTGTTCCAAGGAATCACACAAGGTTCAGCTTTCTAGTGTACGCTTTTACAGAAAGGGAATGGCAAGCTATAGTTTGATTCAAACCCGATTGATAACTAACTTCACCTACCGATGGATTTAAAATCTCTGATTCGCGATATCCCTGACTTTCCCAAACCAGGGATTGTATTTCGGGATATCACTACCCTCCTGAGAAATCCAGAAGGACTGCGCTACACTATCGATACCTTAGCTCAAAAATTTCAGGAAGCAGGAGTAAGGGCTGATTATGTCGTGGGTATGGAGTCTCGTGGTTTTATATTTGGACCACCTATAGCTTACCAACTCGGGGCTGGGTTTGTCCCAGTGCGCAAACCGGGTAAGCTACCAGCACCGGTATACTCGGCTGAGTATGACCTAGAATACGGCACAGACAAGTTGGAAGTCCATCAAGATGCTTTCACACCTAACTCCCAGGTTGTGATTATTGATGATTTAATTGCTACTGGAGGAACAGCAGCAGCTACAGTCAACCTGGTAGAACAAGCAGGCGGTCAAGTGGTAGGTCTTGGCTTTATCATCGAATTACGGGATTTAGGTGGACGTCAGCAACTGCCTGATGTACCCCTGATCACCCTGGTTGACTATTAGTTAACCATTATACTTAACCATTACTTATTAGTCATTGCTCAAAAGATAAGTTTATAAGAATTAAGAATTAAGAATTAAGAATTAAGAATTAAGAATTAAGAATTAAAGGACTTTAAAGCAATGACGAATGACTAACAACTAACGACTATTATATGACTTCTTCTACTAGAGATTCTAGCATTATCAATCGGTTTGATGGGGCTTGGCATAGACTAAAACTTCTGGTCACGAGTGAGACCTTTCTATACGTGGTCAAGCGACTGTTGCAGGGTCTTTTGACCTTGCTGTTGGCATCTGCTCTAAGTTTTGCCATTATTCAGCTTGCACCGGGAGATTTTCTGGATACCCTCAGGCAAAATCCCAAAATTTCCCCGGAACGCATCGAGGAACTCAAGGAGCAATTTGGTTTAGATCAGCCAGCAATTGTGCAGTATTGGCGTTGGCTAGTACGAGTTGTGACCAAATTTGACTTTGGTACCAGTTTCGCTTACTTCCGTCCCGTCTCCTCTTTGTTATTGGAGCGGATACCAGCCACCTTACTCTTAGCAATAGCCTCAATCTTTATTACTTGGGCGATCGCAATTCCTCTCGGTATCCTGGCTGCTGTCAATCAGAATCGCACCACTGACCGATTTCTACAAGTCATTAGCTACACAGGTCAGGGTTTCCCCAGCCTAATCACTGCTCTGTTGCTGCTCATCCTTGCCCAGAATCTTTCCCCCTTATTTCCTGTCGGTAGTATGACCAGTATCAATCATGATGATTTATCCGCCATTGGTAAGGTTTTGGATATTGGCTGGCATATGATTTTGCCAACTATTGCTCTATCCATTACTAGTTTTGCTGGTCTACAGCGAATTACTAGGGGTGAATTACTTGATGTGCTACGGCAAGACTACATTCAGACAGCCCGTGCTAAGGGACTCCCAGAAAATCGAGTTATCTATGTCCATGCCTTGCGCAATGCTATCAATCCTCTGATTACCATCCTTGGCTTTGAGTTTGCTTCTCTACTCAGTGGCTCATTTATTGCTGAAATTTTCTTCAACTGGCCAGGTTTAGGTCGTTTGATTTTACAGGCGGTAACTGCTCAAGACCTCTATCTGGTAATGGGAAGCTTGATGATGGGGGCTACAATGCTGATTTTGGGTAATTTGTTAGCAGACTTGCTGCTGAAAGTAGTTGATCCCCGCATTCGTCTGGAAGATTTGAAATAGACAATGGATAATGAAGTCTCAAGGATTAAGTGGTAACTCTGTGTTTCCTTGTCCGAAGTTACCTTTTTAGGTCAATTTTTGTTTACAACCAAAATAGAATAAGACCTTTGATTAAATCAGGAAAAAAAACTGAAACTATTGTCCCTAATACCTCCTGCCTTATGCCTTCAGCATAGCTGCCTTGCTAACTCGCGGACGTGCCTCAGCACTATTTTCGTAAGTATTCAGCCGTCAGCGATCAGCGATCAGCTATCAGCTAATGCGCTACCCGCACGCTAATTGATGTGCTAGCAGACACTTTCACTGCACTGGGTCGGATGAGTAAAATGAGCAGGGATTTTCAAGCAGCAGTACCACTCAGTAAGCTGATTTTATACCTTCCGTTGATTAGCTGACTGCTGACTGCTGATAGCTGAATGCTTACCTATTTTCAAGATGTTTACCCAAATTCATTATCTGATTCTTTCTAGAAGGAACGGTCGTTATCTGGTTGCCCAACCCAAAGCTGGTAGCCCAGAGGCTGGCGCTGGATATCTGTTGATGTTTCGCGAACACTTTGATGCCCTGAGTTATATCAATACCCACGGTGCTGATTTAGCTGACCAATTTTCTGTAGAGTCGGTTTCTGGGAGTCAGTTGAAGAATTTGCTGGAACGGTGGGGGTTTGTTGGTGTGGGTGTTGTTCAAGACCCATTGGTACCTCAAATTGAGTTTTTTTCTTACGGATAAGGGCTATTAGGTGACACAAGCAGACTATTCAAGTAGTCCCAAAAATAGCGATCGCATTTGCCCAAGCTCTCTGGCTTGACTGGGGATAATTCATAGCCCTAACCTCAAAGCAGCTGCTGAATCACCGATAGAGCAATATAACCGTCGTTCCGTGATTAATTTTTTTGAACAGGCAATGATTGGGAGGGCTGGTTATTCTCTGATTGATATTTCCTCTTGCTTGTTGATCACGACAACCATCACACCGCTGCTGGGCATATTGTTAATATGCATAGATTTTGTTTAAATTTTATTAAGGAGTAAATATAAGGAGTAACTATGAAAGACCTCACTGCTTATCGAAATATCGGTATCTTTGCTCACGTGGACGCAGGCAAGACAACTACAACAGAGAGGATACTAAAACTTACCGGGAAAATCCACAAAATTGGTGAGGTTCACGAAGGTGCAGCTACAACGGACTTTATGGAACAGGAACAAGAGCGCGGTATTACTATTCAGTCTGCCGCCACCAGTTGTTTCTGGAAAGACCACCAACTCAACATTATTGATACCCCAGGTCACGTAGACTTTACCATTGAAGTTTACCGTTCTCTGAAGGTTCTCGACGGTGGCGTTGGTGTTTTCTGTGGCTCAGGTGGTGTAGAACCCCAGTCAGAAACTAACTGGCGCTACGCCAATGATTCAAAAGTTGCTCGGATTATCTACGTAAACAAACTTGACCGTCTCGGGGCTGATTTCTACCGAGTGGTTAAGCAGGTAGAAGATGTCCTTGGTGCTAAGCCTCTGGTAATGGTACTGCCGATCGGAACTGAGAACGATTTTGTGGGTTTAGTGGATTTGCTAACCCGTAAGGCATGGGTATGGGATGAGTCTGGGGATCCCATGAACTATGAGATTCAAGATGTTCCCGCCGACATGGTTGATGATGTAGAAACCTACCGCGAGCAGTTAATTGAATTGGCTGTGGAGCAGGATGACGAGGTGATGGAACAGTATCTAGAAGGGGAAGAACCAGATATCGAAAGCCTTAAGCGTTGCATTCGCAAGGGAACTCGTGAGCTGGCTTTCTTCCCTACCTACTGCGGTTCATCCTTCAAGAATAAGGGAGTGCAGTTGGTACTTGATGCTGTAGTTGACTACCTGCCGAATCCCACTGAAGTCAAACCCCAGCCAGAAATCGATCTAGAAGGTAACGAAACCGGTACCCTTGCCTATGTTGACCCAGAAAAACCTTTGCGTGCCTTGGCGTTTAAGATCATGGATGACCGCTTTGGTGCTCTGACCTTTACCCGTATCTACTCAGGAACCTTATCCAAGGGTGACACAGTACTTAATACCTTCACCGGTAAAACTGAGCGTATTGGTCGTTTGGTAGAAATGCATGCGGATTCCAGGGAAGAAATTAACTCTGCCCAGGCAGGTGATATTGTTGCCATCGTTGGGATGAAAAATGTCCAGACTGGGCATACCCTCTGTGACCCGAAAAATCCTGCTACTCTTGAGCCGATGGTCTTCCCAGACCCCGTGATTTCCATTGCGATCGCACCTAAGAAAAAAGGTTCGTCTGAGAAAATGGGCATTGCCCTAAGCAAGATGGTTCAGGAAGACCCATCTTTCCACGTTGAAACTGACCAGGAAAGTGGGGAAACGATCATTAAGGGCATGGGTGAGCTGCACCTAGACATTAAGGTTGATATCCTGAAACGGACTCATGGCGTTGAGGTGGAGGTAGGTAAGCCCCAGGTGGCATACCGTGAATCCATTACTAAGCGCATCGAAGACAGCTATACCCACAAGAAGCAGTCTGGTGGTTCTGGTCAATATGGTAAAATCGATTACGTTATTGAACCTGGTGAAACCGGTACTGGCTTCCAGTTTGAGTCCAAGGTCACTGGTGGTAATGTCCCCAGAGAATTTTGGCCTGCTGTGCAAAAGGGCTTTGAAAGCAGTATTCAAAAGGGTCTGTTGGCTGGATTCCCTTGTGTGGACTTCAAGGTTACCTTGACTGATGGTGCTTACCACCCCGTAGACTCATCGGCTATAGCCTTTGAAATTGCGGCCAGGGCTGCTTATCGGCAATCCTTTGGCAAGGCTTCACCTCAATTGTTAGAGCCAATTATGAAAGTGGATGTATTCACACCAGAAGATTACATGGGGGATGTAATTGGTGACCTCAATCGCCGCCGTGGGATGATTAAGTCTCAGGAGAAAACTCTTACTGGTGCTCGCATTAAGGCAGATGCACCCTTGAGTGAGATGTTTGGCTATATTGGTGACCTGCGTACTATGACATCCGGTCGTGGTCAGTTCTCAATGGAGTTCTCCCACTACGCCCCTTGCCCCAATAATGTGGCAGAAGAGGTAATTAAAGAAGTGAAGGAACGCGAGGAAGCTGCTAAAGGTTAATCTTGTGATTTAACCAGAGTTCCTGGCTGGTTTTGGACTGGCCAGGAACATCATGTGATCAATAATTAAGTCTGTGCGATCACCATCCCCATCAAGGCAATCACCGAAGCATTGTAATCAATAGCATATTCATTAGTAGCCCAAGACCGCTCATCATCTACATAACTCAACATTCCCAAGCCTTTAGGCGCAATCTCATCCTGGGCATCAGTATTAGGACCCCCTACCATCAGACCAGGGATGACAATTTTTTTAGCTCGGGAAATCCGGTGATGAACATTACGCACCGAGTTGCTACCAACACCGGTAATAAAGCAAAGATTAAAATGATTCCGCCCCAGCAAATAATCTAACTGCTCAACAGCTGCCTTATAGTAGCCTCGATTCCCAGTGATGCGGTAGGCATAGAGTAGAGTAATTCCTTCTTCAGCTACCTTGTGATTAGATGCCCAATGGAATTTATCAATAGCTAAACGGTAGCCACTACGGTTAATCTTTTCCATCAGACTATCCGCCCTTCTCATCAGCCTAGCTGTGATTTCTAATTTCAGTTTGTCTGACCCCTTCCTTTGTTTCTGCACCAAATAGTTAACCATTGCTAGAGGAGAGGGATCTTTCCAACCAAACTCACCATAGTCGAAGGCGGTGATAGTTTTAGCTAAGTATTTCTCGTAGCTAGTCTTCCCTGTAGTAATATACAGTTCTACGGCTGCCCAGAAGCGGTCATCTTGATCGGTTTTTAAGGATTCTTGCTGATCCCACTCTCCAAAAAGATACTTACCTGAACCGGTGTCATCTCCTTCTTGCCAATCCACCTTCATAGATCGCTGTTTTCGGAGAAACCCCCAGGCTTTCTGTGCCGCTTGTAAGTAGGTTTGAGCTTGTTGCTTGTCAAAGGGAGTATAAACTCTAGCAGCCATTGCCATTACTGCTGCAAACTTGCCAGTCTCAGGTGTCGAAATCCCAAAAATGTACCGTGCTTGAGTATCTTGATTGGGTAGAATTTCCCCTGGCCAATTCTTTCCTGACAACTTGCGGTAGACAGCACCATCCTCCCGCTGCATCTTCAACAGCCAATCTAATCCTACTTTGACCTCATCGAGTAGATCAGGTCTACCATTGCCGCTTTCTGGTATAGTTAATTGGTTGTCCCTAAATAATTTAGGATATTGCTCGTACAAGTTTAACAACCGTCCGATGGTGACTGTCATTGGCGCAACATATTTAGCAAAATCCCCAGAATTATGCCAGCCACCTTGGGCAGATTTGAAGTCACCAGCTTTATGAAACTCATCGTTGTGGGCAATAATCCCATCTTTGAGATGGCAGGGGGGATGTTTTACTCCAGATACTGAATCATTTACAGCAACACCGCACCGTTGCAAATAGTATGACCGGAGTAGCTTTGTAAAGGTATCCTTATAGATTTGCTTACCAATGCCAAACGGATAAGACTGACTATAGCCGTATTTGAGGTAATAGCTACCTGATTTATCGAATTTAGTAAAATCAATAACTCTAATTTTATCATTACTGGCTTTATCGCTTACAGAATTTCCCAGGTTGGTCACAAAAACCGTTTTGTGAGTGATTAAATCAACCAGTTCAACCTGCTTCTTTTCCGAATTGGGGGCATTGATTAAGAAAGCCAACTTAGGCCCAGTTGGGTAATAGCCTATTTGATTGATAACAATTTTTCCTCTAGCTGCTGGATTATAGGGTTGAGCATTAAGCTTGGAAAAAAATCCATAAGCGATCGCACTAATCCAGCCAATAATAAAAAATCTTCTATCTATGTTCATCGTGAAGCTTTTACTTCAATGATATCTTGATTATTGGTCTTTTGGAAATTTTCCAGAACGAACCTCAGTACTAAACTCCTGCACGGCTTGGGTAATTACCTGGCGCAAATTAACATAAGACTTAGCAAAGGGTGGCTGGCGCTCGGAAAGTCCTAGTAAATCCGCTGTAACTAACACCTGCCCATCACAGTGGGGTCCGGCTCCAATGCCAATGGTGGAAATAGTTAATTTTTGTGTAATTGACCTTGCCAAATCGGGGGGAATATGCTCTAAAACGATAGCAAAGGCACCAGCTTGCTCCAATGCGATCGCATCCTGCAAAATCCGCTCCCCAGTTTCCGCTGTTTTTCCTTGTTGCCGTAAACCCAGTAGATGAATAGACTGCGGTGTTAAACCTACATGACCCATCACCGGAATTCCCACAGCGGTAAGTCTGGCCACAGTTTCAGCCATGGCAGGGTATCCTCCCTCCAACTTCACTGCCACTGCCCCAGTTTCCTTCAAAACTCGACCGGCAGAGTGGATTGCCTGCTGAGGACTTTCCTGATAACTCAAAAACGGCAAATCACAAACCACTAATGCCCGTTTAACACCGCGACACACCGCTTTGGCATGGTGAATCATGTCATCAAGGGTCACTGGCAGCGTTGTGGAGTAACCCAGCGTAACCATTGCTAGAGAATCCCCGACCATGATTATGTCTACTCCCGCTTCATCCAACAGCTGAGCGATCGCATAATCCGCAGCGGTCAGCACCACAATCTGGCGCTCCTGTTGTTTCCATTGATTCAACTGCTTGATAGTAACTGCCATAACCAATAAAAGTTTCAGTCAATCCAATTAATAATTCTGAAAGATGCTGATGAAAAAAGTGAACTGAACTATGGAAATCTTTGTAAAGAAGCGAGAACTACTGACTTCAGTGTAATTTTTCTGTGCCAATGATTGATGACTCATTAAGGGTATATGGGTTGATTACGGTAATCAAGAAGGTTGAACAATCTTGGTTGAGTAGGGAATACTAAGAATGAAGCTTCCTCGATCAGGTTCCCTATGTCAGAGCCTCTAATTTCTGCCATCATCTGCACCCACAATCGTGAAGAATATTTGGGTGCAGCCATTGATAGCTTGCTACAGCAGGATTTTGCCGATTATGAAGTAATTGTGGTCGATAATGCCTCAAGCGATCGCACCCGTAACATAGTTGACCAACGCTTAGACAACTCTCGACTAAACTATATTTATGAACCCGTACTTGGTTTATCCGTAGCTCGTAACACCGGGGCGGCCACTGCCCGTGCTGCTATTTTAGCTTATCTGGATGATGATGCGGTTGCCAGTGCCCGTTGGCTTAAGACAATTTACGAAGCTTATCAAAGCAACGAGAAACTAGCAATTGCTGGTGGTAAAGTTACCCTATTGTGGCCAGATGGCATTACCTCTCCCTCCTGGTTGTCACCAGACCTAGCCGGAAATTTGGGAGCTTATGACCTAGGCGAAACCGTAATTGAGATCCAAAATCCTGGTTTGACTCCCAGAGGTTTAAATTACTCGATCAGGCGGACTTTCCTGGAGAAAATCGGTGGTTTTGATGTCAATTTAGGTCGTGTGGGGAAAAATCTGTTATCTAATGAAGAGTTACATATGACAGAATTAGCTCTCCAGGATGGTTGGCATGTTGCTTATCTACCTGATGCTCTAGTGGCTCACAATGTTGCCCCAGAACGAATCAATAAACGTTGGTTTTTGAATCGTGGTTGGTGGCAAGGTATTAGCGAGTGTTACCGGGAACAATTGGTTGGTCGTGCTGGTACTGCCCAATTGTTACGGGGAGGTGAACGAATGATGCGAGGAATCTACAAATCCTTGAAGCACTTCCGCAATCCAGCTCTGCGCTTTGATAATTTGGTTTATGCCTATGGTCAAATCGGTTATCTGAGTGCAGTAATTAAAGGAATGCTACAAAGGAGCAACTCCTCTGTATCCCACAACCAGTCCAGTAATTAATGAGACTGGATAAGAGGTAATCTTATATTATATAGCAATCCGTGTAGGAATTGAGAGAATGTTTGTTCCCTGTTCCCTACTCCCTGCTCCCTGCTCCCTGTTCCCTGTTCCCTGTTCCCTGTTCCCTTTGCAATAGCACAGATACTTTTGGTTGATTGGTGACTGTTCAATGTTGACTGATAAGCCTTAATTTTAGTTAAGGTTTGCTGTTAGTTATTATTGGCCAATAGACTTTTAATAAAATTTCCACAATTGCAGGTGTTTAATTATGAAATCCCCTAACACTAAACTTCCGGTATCAGTTATAATTCCAGCCAAAAATGAAGAGGCTAATTTACCAGCTTGTCTTGAGAGTGTTAATAGAGCAGATGAAGTGTTTGTTGTCGATTCCCAAAGCAGCGATCGCTCCATTGAAATTGTGGAAGAATACGGTGCAAACCTAGTTCAATTCCATTTTAATGGGTTTTGGCCCAAAAAGAAGAACTGGAGTTTAGACAATCTTGAATTCCGCAATCAATGGGTATTAATTGTTGATTGTGACGAACGCATTACTCCAGAACTTTGGGATGAGATTGCTGTGGCAATCGAAAATCATGATTATAACGGCTACTATATCAATCGTAAAGTATTCTTCCTAGGACAATGGATTCGTTTTGGGGGCAAATATCCAGACTGGAATCTACGGTTGTTTAAACACGAAAAAGGTCGCTACGAAAACCTGAAAACGGAAGGAATTCCCAATACTGGAGACAACGAAGTCCATGAACACGTTGTCTTAGAAGGCAAAGCTGGCTATCTTGAAAATGATATGCTGCACATCGACTTTAAGGACATTTACCATTGGCTAGAACGGCACAATCGCTACTCTAATTGGGAAGCTCGTGTCTATCTGAATATACTAACAGGTAAAGATGACTCTGGCACCATCGGGGGAAATTTGTTTGGAGACGCCGTGCAGCGTAAGCGGTTTCTGAAAAAAATCTGGGTTAGACTACCGTTTAAACCAATACTGCGGTTTATTTTATTTTACTTTATCCAGCTGGGCTTTCTAGATGGAAAAGCTGGATACATTTATGGACGCCTGTTGAGTCAGTATGAGTATCAAATTGGGGTCAAACTCTATGAGTTACAAAAGTTTAGCGGTAAGCTGAATGTAGAAAAAACTGAACCAGCACAGACACCAGTAACACCAAAGCCATCAGTTGTCTCTCCAAATACCTGAGTCTAAATTATGACTAATGACTTAAGTAAACTACCAGCGTTAGATTTAGAACCCTTAGTGGATTTACGCCAGTACGACCAATCTTGGTTTGACCGAGGACGTCCGGGCTGGTTAATCTTACTCTGGTGGTTGGTGCAAGCGATCGCATTTCCCTTAAGTCCTCATAACTTCAATGGCTTCCGCCGATGGCTGCTACAACTATTTGGAGCCAAAATTGGTACTAATGTGATCATTCGACCCACTGCTCGTTTTACTTACCCGTGGAAAGTAGAAGTTGGTGACTACAGTTGGATTGGGGATGATGTGGTTTTCTACAGCTTGGATAGGATTCGCATTGGTAGTCATTGCGTGATTTCTCAAAAATGTTACCTCTGTACTGGTAGCCACGATATGAAAGACCCAGCCTTTGGTTTAATCACATCTGAGATTAATATTGGTAACGGAGCCTGGATTGCCGCCGATTGCTTTGTTGCTCCCGGTGTCCACATTGGAGCTAATGCCGTAATTGGTGCTCGCAGCAGTGTTTTTAGTAATATCCCAGAGCAGCAAGTATGCTGGGGAATACCAGCACGTCCCCGCTATCGAAGGGAAATTGAGGAAATAGGGAATAGGGAGTAGGGAGTAGGGAGTAGGGAGTAGGGAGTAGGGAGTAGGGAGTAGCTTACAAGGGTAGGTTTTTTACGGCGAGTAGGTACTTTAATTACGTATAAATTATCAAAAATCTGTATTATATTATACAATTATTTCCGTGATAATTCTGTCCATCTCCCCATCTCCCCATCTCCCCATCTCCCCATCTCCCCATCTCCCCATCTCCCCACACTCTTAATCATGGGTATTCAACCGGAGTTGATAATACAAGGGTAAGTTAACCAGATCCGGAAAAATTTTCGATAAGTTTCCGGATTTTCATTTTGCCAAAAGAAAAAGATAGTGGACCACTTTAAGTCAGGATTCCATAGTCATGGTTCACAAATTCATTTTCCAAGGTTCAGCTTACCTGTTGTCAGCGTCCGTGATGTGGCACATGCTTCCCGCAACAGCCGGAATAGTACCTGGGAAGCATGACAATAGCAATGTTAGCACCTTCGAGATTGCTGGATTATTCGATGAGCTCCGCGAAATCCGTCGAGATGTTCGAGAGGTAACCAATACCATTCGTGAAGGCAGGCGTATAATCCAAGGCACACGTACCATGGTTGATGAGTTTGATCAACTTGGCGACGACCTCAACTCTGGACGAGTGGTACAGTCTTCTAACAATAATCCTTGTCGCAAAAATCGGTCTCAGAAATCGGTTGCTATCAATGAGCAGGTGATTTGTACCAAAAACGGAGCCTATGAGTTAAGTCAGGAATTGCGTAAGGTACTGATGATGACACAAACTCGAAACCTCTATATTGATGAGTTTTACGGCACGTTTTTGGACAAAGTCTTTAATCGTCCTGTTGAGTTTATGTTCGAGAATAAGGAGGAGATGACTTTAGAGAATCTTACGAAGGTGCTTGCTCTCTATGATCAGAAACGGTGGGATTATAGCAAAATCACACAGATTCTTTTCTCTCCCTCTACTAGTAAGGCTACTTTGATGTTTGGAAAACGCACCGAACCGGAAATTGTATCTGTCCCTGATTCCATTGGTGAGTTCTCAGATTCCGTATTTAAAATAAAATCTAAGTCTCCTTTCTTGAATCAAGAATAACTTGATAGGTAAGTTATCAGCGGTCAGTGGTCAGCGGTCAGCGGTCAGCCATCAGCGGTCAGCGGTCAGCGGTCAGCCATCAGCTGTGGCACAGGCTTCTAGCCTGTGACTTAACTCAGATTAAACCAATGCTTACCTGTTTTATTCAAAAGCATCTCAAGTACACATTAGCTGATAGCTGATAGCTGATAGCTAATAGCTGAAAGCTGATAGCTGATAGCTGATAGCTGATAACTAATAGCTGATAACTGATAGCTGATCGCTGATAGCCTTAATCACTAAAACTAATTTGTGGTCCTTTTGGAACAATCCCAGAGGGATTAATAAAGGGATGACTCCTATAATAATGCTGCTTAATGTGGTCAATATTACAGGTTTCCTTTACCCCTGGCTGATGATAAAGGTCTTTGAGATAATTCCACAAATTGGGATAATCGAAAATTCGTCGCCAATTACATTTGAAATGGACGTAGTAAACTGAGTCAAAACGTAGCAGAGTGGTAAACATACACCAATCAGCTTCGGTAATGCGATCGCCACAGAGATAAAGCTGTTTACCTAACACCTCTTCCCAATAGTCAAGGGCATCAAATAGTTCAGTTACTCCTTCTTCATAGGCTTGCTGAGTAGTAGCGAATCCGGCTCGATACACACCATTATTAATAGGTTGGTAAATGGCATCAATGGTTTTATCAATCTCTTCCCGTAAATTCTCCGGATAAAAGCTGATATCCGACTGAGCAATCCCGTCGAACTCTAGGTCAAACATCCGAATAATTTCACGGGATTCATTATTAACAATCGTGCCAGTTTCCTTATCCCAAAGTACTGGAACTGTCACCCGTCCGGTACAGTTAGGGTCAGCTTTGATATAAACTTCCCGCAGATAGCGAGCACCATTCACTGTATCAGGGATACAACCAGGCCCATCGGAAAATTCCCATCCATCTTTATCCATCAATGGGTCAACAATGGACAGGGTAATTGCTTGCTCCAATCCCTTTAAGGCTCGCATAATCAGAGTGCGGTGCGCCCAGGGACAAGCATAGGAAACATAGAGATGGTAGCGTCCAGAGGCTGGTTTATAGTCTGTGGAGCCATCAGCACGAATCCAATTACGGAATTTGGTGGGATTACGCATGAATCGTCCTTGGGGGTCTTGCTGATAGGCTTCGTTAGTCCATTGCCCGTTAAGGAGCATCCCTGTTGCCATAGTTTTCCTCTGTTCGTGTAGCGTGGCCAACGGCCATGGTATTTTTTTTATACTATCTATTGCACAGGGAGTAGGGAGTAGGGAGTAGGGAGTAGGGAATAGGGAGTAGGGAGTAGGGAATGCATCGCTTAAAACCCTCTTTGCTTTTGGCTTTTGGCTTTCTCGGCATTGCTGAATCTTTGGATAAATATGAGTGGGGTGGGCATTCTGCCCGCCGGGAATATATTGAAACTGGCAAGATGCCAGTTCCACCAAGATGGCTGTTCCACCAAGATGCCCGTTCCACAAAACTATTCAAATCATTCCATTATTAAGCAAGGCCGTATATTTTGCGTGCTTTTGCGATCGCGTAGCGTAGCGAACGCGCCTTCACCTCTAGAACTCCCGTTGACCCAGTACCCAATGGCCAGCTATGAACAGGCGCAGTTATCGTTGTGGTAGGGAGCCGTGGAATCGGTGGTGAGGGGCAGTATTAGTTTTTAGCCAGCACCTCTGGTGATAACCCTTCAAGAATCTTTACAAAACTCTGCGTCACGTTTCGCTTCCTGTGGTCTCTTATTTATGTACACCAAGCTTTCCAAGAGCAAGCGCTTTTGAAAAGTAGATCAAGGAACGCCTGTTAAATACGTAGAAGTTTGTCACTATGTTCAGTCAAGGTGAAATTTCAGAAGATTCCAAAGAACAACTCAAAACAATACTCCGAGAAGTCTGTCAGCCAGATAATCTTCCCGAACAGCCAGAGCTTGTTCAGTTGGTTCAAGAGTATTACCAGCTAGCGACTCAAAAAGAGCTTACGCAAGAAGATGGTGAGAGAATGGCACAAATGTTTGACCTGGCAGTATTAGATCTGCAGTTTGACCAGTGCATTAACAGGGTAGATCAGCTGATCAGCCAGCCCTTGCAGTCTTCTCCCTCTTCAGGTTGCTCTGGTCTCCTTTCGCTAGACGAGTTTATCTATCAGGTAAATGCCATAGCGCCCCAAGACATGAGTATGGAGAGGTTCAAAGAGCTTGCGGCGAACCTTAATTTGAGTCAAAAGCTAATCGAGCAATCTATTAGTTTTAAAGAGAGTGACTACCATCGCCGCTTAGTTTGTATGACCCCTTTTGGTGGTATTTTTGTTATTTCTTGGGAGCCGGGTCAATTTTCACAAGTACATACCCACGAAGAGCAAATTTGCATAATCCGTGTCTACAAAGGAACCCTTACCCACCGCTTTTATGATCCGGTGGAGCACTTACAAGGAAAGCAGGGCTACCGAACAAAGGACGAGAAAAAGTTCACAGAAGGTGAGTTAGTCTGCGTTGGGTTTCATCAGACTCACCAACTTGCTAACGAGTCCCAAGAAAGACTGGTTACTGTGCATGTTCGGTTCTTCAAAAGACTTATAGCCTGTGAACCCTTAGAAAATTGTGAACCGGATAGGTCTTGTCCTGATTTAGTTGACAGGCGAAAATGATCGGCTTGGCGCTTGCTGGTCGCAATTTAGTGTAGCTTTTTGTTATTGGGCAGAGCAGAAACTATTTTTATAGCCTGCCCTATCGACCGTGACAATCGTGACAACATAAGTTATTCCATTTACACTAATTTGCATGATCAGGATAATAATTTAAATGGCCAAAGCACAACCAGATAAAAATTACTACCAGGGGAGAATGATGAAACAGCAAGAACTTGCCAACCTGTTAAATTCACTATCTACTCAAATAGAAAGTCGTCTTAGCCAATTTAATCTTAAGAGCAAGTATACCCATGAAGATATCAAAAGCGATGTCTTTTTACTTGTCCAAAGACTAATCGCCTCCGGGAGACTAGAGTTGCATTTAGACGTTGATGGGGAACTGTTACTGGTTCGAATTAAGGGTGACTTAAGAGAGCCAATTATTAATCCAAGGGCTTGGTTGCGAACAGTTGCCTTTAATTACGTAAGAGGAGTTCACCGTAAGCATAAGAGGTTTTTAGATATTACTTCCGACAAGTGGGAACGTTTACTCTCGACTGAGCAGAGTAATGCGGTCTCTTCCCGTCATCCTCACCCTATGCAGTATATAGAGAACTTAGAACTGCGGGAGAAGATCAAACAACTTCCTGATGAAGACTCAGAAATTTTGGAGTTATTCTATTTTAAAAAGCTTTCCTATGCTGAAATTTCGAGTCATTTAGAGTGTAAGGGCTATCCCCGGTATACGGAAGGAAATATTCGGCAAAAAAAGTTTCGAGCACTCAAGAAACTGCGCCAACTTTATTTATAGCAACCGAAGTATAGTTTAGGACAGAGTATTTTGCTTGAAAGGGAGCAGGGAGTAGGGAGCAGGGAGCATAAATATGTCTTAAGCTTTACTTCGACTGCTATATAAACGCGATTGGTGATCACAATAACTATAATTCTAGATAGGGAGCATATCATATTTATAAAAAATCAAGGAAGTGTGGTAAATATGAGAATTCTGATAAGTGTCGGGAGTGTGGTAAGTGAGGAGTGTGATAAGTGTGGTAATTTTATTATAATTTTTGCCTAATTTCAGGCATTGAAATGCACCCTCTAAATAACTAGTAATTGTACTTAAATTACAAAGATGACTGTGGATATATTTGTTATGACACAGGCACTTTTTTGCGTTTATTAGCATAGGAAAAATATTGGTTTACTTTGTCACGTTGGGCGATATTTTTACTCTTTTTAATAGAAACCTTTAACTAAAGTCAAATCGGGGGAAGGCGACATGAATAGCAAAGAACTCCAAGAAAGGTACGCAGCAGGAGAACGATATTTTTGTGCTATCGACCTAGTTCAAGCTAATCTGAGTGGTATCAACCTTAGTGGTGCGAATCTGAGTCGAGCAGATTTAAGCGGGGCTAACCTGAGCCGAGCTGATTTGAGTGGGGCTAAGTTGCGTTGTGCGGGATTGGAAAGAGCTAATTTGACTGATGCCAAGCTTCACAGGGCAAATCTAGGTCGAGCGAAACTTGCTCGAGCAAAGCTAAGTGGAGCCGATTTGAGAGCTGCCAATCTCAAGAGTGCGGATCTGGCTGAAGTAGACTGGAAGGATGCAGAACTATGGGGTACGGTTATGCCTGATGGTAGGGTTGTTTCCTGATTTACTCAAGATTTAGCTTCCTAGATGCCTACTGGCAATCATCTGCAGATAAAACGCCGTTGCTTAATCATGGAATGATTTGAATATAGCGGTTTTTAACCTTTGGATTATTTCAATCGGAGGTCAAGACAAAGAGGGAGTAGGGAGATAGGGAAATGGGGAGAGCTGACCAAGTCCTATTATGAGTGGAGTGGGCATCCTGCCCGCCGGGAATTGGAACGGGCAAGATGCCCATTCCACCAAGATGCCTATTCCAGAAAACTCTTAAAATTATTCCATTATTAAGCAACGCCCCTTTTTCCCTAAGAAAGCTTGGTCAGGAATTCTAAAAATGTTTTAGTTCTTGGTGTTAAGAGGGTGCGGCGATAGGCATCTGCCGCTTTTTTAATTCCTTCTGCTTGAGTTGGATAGGGATGAATTACGCTGGAAAGCTTACTCAAACCAATCTTATGGACAATTGCTGTAGTCACCTCAGAAATCATTTCCCCTGCATGAGTTGCCACAATAGTTGCTCCCAGGATTTGATCTGACCCCTTCTTGTGGTGAATTTTAACAAATCCCTCTTCTTCGCCATCTGCGATCGCTCGGTCTACAGTACTAAACGGAATTTTAATCGTATTAACATTAAACCCTTTGGCTTGAGCTTCATGTTCATACATCCCGACATGGGCAATTTCTGGATCAGTATAGGTTGCCCAAGGCATCACCAAATTACTCAGCTTATATTTACCGAAGCCAAAGGGAGAAAATAGAGTATTCTTAATCACAATCCGTGCTGCTGAATCCGCTGCATGGGTAAACTTCCAGTCCATGCAAATATCACCAGCAGCATAAATTTTGGGATTGGTAGTCTCAAGGTAATCATTCACCTTTACTCCTTTACGCTGGTCATACTCTACCCCGACCAATTCCAAATTTAACCCTTCCACATTGGGCGCACGTCCAGCACCGATCAAAATTTCATCTACTGTGACCGACTCTTCCAAACCAGTGCAGCTATTGAAGTGTAATGTCTTACCTGCCTCTGTCTTCTCGACCCGGTTCAATTTGGCACCCAGGACTAAACGGATACCTTCTTTTAAAAAGACTTTTTGAACAATATCAGCGGCGTCAGCATCCTCTTTATTTAAAATGTGAGAACCGCGATGGAACAGCACTACTTCACAACCTAAACGGCGGAAAGACTGAGCTAATTCACACCCAATGGGACCGCCACCAATAACAGCTAGTCGATTGGGACGTTCTGTCAGAGAAAATACCGTTTCATTGGTGAGATACCCCGCCTCTTCCATGCCCTCAACTCGGGGTCTTACTGCTCTTGCTCCTGTAGCAATTACCGCTTTCTTAAACTTGAGGGTAGTATCGTTTACTTCGATGGTATCATCACCGGTAAACCGACCATTTCCTAAAAATATATCAATACCATAGGTATCTTTGAAGCGTTTAGCAGAATCGTGATGGCTAATCCCTGCCCGTAGCCGACGCATCCGTTCCATCACTGCCGGGAAGTCTACTTCAATATTATCTGGAACTTTAACCCCAAAGGCTCCCGCATTGCGCATCTCAGCCACTACCCGAGATGACCGAATCAAACACTTGGAGGGGACACAACCTACATTTAAACAATCCCCACCCATCAAATGCCGTTCAATCAACGCCACTTTCAAACCAACACCGATACCTGCTGCACCTGCTGCGGTAACTAATCCAGCTGTACCAGCACCAATAACTACTAGGTCATAACAATCAACAGGTTTTGGATTAACCCAATCCCCTGGATGAACGTAGTTAACCAACCTCTGGTTATACTCGTCCATGGGTGGAACAATAACTCTTTGGTATTGAGAACTTGACATTTATAATAACTCCTTTGATAGTTCAAAATTAAATTATTTGTTTTAGGGAATAGGGAGTAGGGAGTAGGGAGTAGGGAGTAGGGAGTAGGGAGTAGGGAGCAGGGAGTAGGGAGTAGGGAACAAAAATTCACGGATCTCTATAACCTTTAACCTTCTAACCTTTAACCTTGGCCAATAGGCCACGCTACGGGAACAACTTCCTAACCTTTAACTTCCTAACCTTTAACCTTCAACCTTCAACCTGCTAACCTTAAATCTCCTAACCTTAAATCTCCTAAACTGTCTCCTTAGAAACGCTTTTGGCTAAAGCCTTCTTAGCCAGATTAGTAATAAAAAGTGTTATTGCCACAGTGGCGATAAAACCAATAATCCGAATTGCCCACTGGAAAGTGGGATTGGTTGGTGCCTCACCACTACCAAGAGTGGCCAGGTCTCCAGCCAAAGAACCGATGTAAACGTACATTACTGTTCCTGGAATCATGCCAAAGGAGCCTAAGACGTAGTCTTTTAGCGAAACCCCAGTTAGACCATAGGCATAGTTTAAGAGATTGAAGGGAAATACAGGAGAGAGTCGAGTCAAGAACACAATTTTCAATCCTTCCTGACCTACTGCTTCATCAATGGCACTAAACTTGTCATTTCCGGCAATTTTTTGAGCAATCCAGTCCCTAGCTAGATAACGCCCAACCAGAAAAGCAGCCGTGGCTCCGATAGTGGCTCCGATGAACACATAGATTGAGCCTAAGACAACACCAAATACTACCCCAGCCCCTAGGGTAAGGATAGACCCAGGCAAAAATGCTACGGCAGCAATGATATAGATTGCGATAAATGCGATCGCTCCGATGGGTCCTAGACTATCAATCCACTGCAAAGCATTGCGCAATATTTCTTGGGGATTGAATCCTCCACTACTAGCGGATTCCTGTGCCAAACTAGGCTCAGCATGTACCACCAGTACCATCACCATTGCCAGTAATGTTAATGAAACTAACTTTAAACCCTTCATGACCTTTCGGGGATGAGATTGACTGCTTCTTCTTGTACTTATCATGAGTTGGGACCGTTGCAATTCAACTTGAGACATAGTAATCAAATTATCTAGAGATTCTGGTTATCTTAAATGGCTTGTTTGGTGATGAAATTAACAAAAGTTTATAACTTTACAGGTAAGCATTCAGCCTTCAGCTATCAGCTAATGCGCTACTTGAGATGCTACTTGAGGTGCTATCAGCTTATCCCCTACATTGGTTTAATCTCTGTTACCTCAGCTGACGGCTGACTTCTGACCGCTGACGGCTGACGGCTGACGGCTGAGGCCAGTTATGGATTCAGCCTTGAGCCTAGGGCGATCAGCTTTCTAGAGAGTGGCCAACAAACAATTGCAGTATCAATTGCTTGTTGATGATCATCATACAATACTTTTTAGGAGCTAAAGCTAGTGAAACTAATTTAAATTTAATAAGAATATTTTTTGGGGATTTTCAGCTTAATATTAGCTGATACTCAGGAAAAAATAAGCTTTATTAATATAGCGGATATTAACTATAAAAAATTAGATGGGAGATTAATTTTGTAACAAAGTAACAGCAGCTCTGAAAACAGTTGTTTTTAAGTTATAGCAAAAATTAAATAGTTCAGCTAAATTAAAGCTAAATTGAAAGTTATGGGGGGTATAATTCACAATCCTATAAGATACTCATGATAGTCAGGAGTTGCCCAGTAAATCTACATAGCTGTAGCAGTTTTTATTAATGCATCCTAGTAGTTATAGGGTTGGTTTACAAGTTTTGCCTAAGTCCTGTAGCTGTGAAAACCTTTCCTTAGCAGGATTATTACAGAAGGATACTAAGGGATTGAGGAAACAAAAAAAAAGTTTTTTTTAATAAAATTTAACTCGATTGGATGGCAAAACTAAAAAAATACTGCTATACTTTCCGTAAAAGCTTGATTTACAAGACATGCAACTGACAACCATGAATCTTAAATCTGCTCAAGAAGACCATATTAATTGGATCAAAACTCAGCTAGAACAAACCCAGCGAGAACTTACTGAAGCGGAAGCAAACCTGGTTGAGGTAAAGGCTTTAGTGGAGCAAAAACGGGCAAACGTTGCCTATTATCAGAATAAGCTTGAAGCCGAACTATCCAGCAACGATATTGCAGCGGAAAACGATGATATTGCAGCGGAAAACGATGATATTGCAGCGGAAATATCGAGTGCTTTCCGGGAACTTGAGGTTAATGCTAATCATTTATCTGAACAAGCTCCCACTGTGAATTCAAGTGGCAATGTCGGTCAAGTAACTTTTGTTGATGAGGAATTAGAAGAGGAATCCTTTGAAGAAAACCAAAGGGAAAACCAAGACGATGAGGAGGGTAACAAGCGCAATCCCAGAGATATGTTATATCCAGAATTTAGAGGTAAAACATTCGGGGAAGCGGTAGAGATTATCTTAGATAAATTCGCGGCTCCGGTTAACCGAAAACAGATTGCCAGCAGACTCTTTGATGCCAAATCTGAGCATGAACAACTCCGTGCTACAAACTCCTTAGCTAACCAATTGCATCAAGGTGTAAAAGAAGGGAGATGGAAGAAAGTGGGACGAGGTCTTTTTGCTTCTAATTCTTTCCAGGAGCAAGTAACTGATGAAATTAATAACTAAAAGTAAATTTACAGTGGTTTTTTAAGTTATCCGTTTATACAAAAGTCGATCAAGTGTAATCAGGTTCCTATTGTAGTTTATGATATTTCGCAACCAAAGATTAATCAATGGATAAACTAGAGGTATATCGACAGCACATTCAGGACTTGCTTAAAAAACGCGCCAGTATTAAGTCGGCGAATCCAGCCATCGAAACCCAGCTCATTTTTGATACGGAACGGGATCATTACCAAATGGTTCATACCGGTTGGAAAAATAACACCACACGTATTTATGGCTGTTCTGTACATGTGGATATTAAAGATGCCAAGATTTGGATACAGCATGATGGGTCGGAGATTGCGATCGCAGATCAGTTAGTTGAGCTAGGGGTACCAAAGCAGGATATTGTCTTGGCCTATCAGGCACCCATCATGAGGCAGTATACCGAGTTTGCGGTGGGGTGAGCGCACCCGCCATACAGTGATGGAACTAAAAAATCAGTGGTGTGAAGTGTTCTATGACAGGCGTTGCTAAACAGATGAAGGCCGCAGGGTTACCCCTGAAGGATATTGCACAATATACGGGGTTGAGCGTTGATCAGATAGATGGGTTGTAGGTTCAAACGGCTTCATCCAATCTTCGGATATGCAGAACCTCATTTTTCATTAATGACTCAATTTGTGACTCTGAAACCACTAAAACGGCGATCGTTTCCCCGATCCCATTGAAAACTTCCAGACTATAACCATCCTCTCCGTCTTGTATTGGATGGTGATCGACAATCGTTGCAATATCCCCTTGCTGCAACTTATGCTTGGGAAAATCTTCCCGCAGAGCCACCCGTGAAAATAACTCAAATGCCATTATCTAGCCTCCTTATCTGGGTACAGGGTGATAAACTTTGTCTGTTGAGTTTCATGCTCCACCATCCAAATTGTCTTGATGTCTAGTTCAACTCCATTTGGTCCTACTAAAATGCCCCGAATGGTATAAACATCGCCAAATCGGTTGGGTTCATCGCTCAAAGTCGCATCCAATGGCAAAATCTGGGAACGCAAATCTATTTCTAACTGTTGCCAGTTCTCTTGACTATAGCCTGCCTGAGCTAAAAATTTTGACTTATCATCGTTATCACGCCAAACCAACAAATATCTGGTAAGTTTGGCCGTTGCAATGATGGCATCCTGTGGAAGTTTCATAAACCTATATGGTTATATGGTTATCCAGTTTTGGCGTTATCATCCCTAAACGTTATCATTAATTCCCAGTATATTGATTTTTGCACGTTAGTGTAGCCTATCGATCAAGGAATCGCACCCAACCTGGTTCCACGATGATGGCGTTGGGAATTTTATTCGCGATCGCTTATCTATTCTTGTCAAGACATCCGGTCACACAGGACTGACACTGGCCCTTTGATCCAGGGTTCTTTAGTAGAAGAAAGTAGGTTTTTTCGGTAGAGTGGGCAAAACTTACCCACCCCACTTAAATTCAATATTAAGTCTCTACTTGGAAGTAAACATCAACCATGTCGTGTCTAGTACTGACTCTCCCTGTTGTAAGGTAAAGTTGTAACTTATATGAACCAGTGGTATCTATCATCTAAAACTTGTTCTCGATGCTAAGGCCAGCTACGTAATTCATAGACTCTGCCATGATTGCCAATCCTCAGTCCCAAAAAATGACTGTCGAAGCTTACTTGGAATGGGAACCACACCAAGAACTTCGATACGAATTTATTAATGGTGACATTTTGGCTATGACAGGTGGCAGCATTCCCCACAACGATATTGCGATTAATCTACTAGCTGCCCTACGTCCCCACGTTCGTCCCAAAGGCTGTCGCATCAATATTGCTGATGCCAAAGTAAAGGTTACCGAATCTATCTACCGTTATCCAGATGTGGTGGTGAGCTGCGATCAGCGAGATAGAATAGCGATTAACGCGATCCAATATCCAAAACTTATCGTTGAAGTGCTTTCCCCCGGTACAGAAGCTCTCGATCGGGGGAATAAGTTCAAAGAATATCGCACTCTACCCAGCCTGGAAGAATACATCCTGATCAGCTCTACCGAGATCAACGTCGAGATTTACCGGAGGGGCGAAGGGCGGTTGTGGCTATACAGGGCATACCAAGCTGGAGATGTGATCACCCTACAGAGCGTTGGCTTTGAGTTTGCGATCGCACTCGTGTATGAAGATATCCCACTAGACCGGTGAACTATCTCAGACTAAGGTTTGGTGGTGCGATCACCCAAGGAATGATAAATACATTCGCTCTAGCATATAATTTTACCAGAAAAGCTTCCTGTTTATTTTAAAAGCTCATGGCAAAGGATCCTTTCCACAATGCAGTGAGAACTGCCCTAGAAAAAGAGAACTGGGTAATTACTGCCGATCCCTATCAACTGAGTGTTGGGGGAGTCGATTTTGAAATTGATCTTGCTGCAGAGCTAATCGCTGCAGAACGAGCAGGAGAAAAAATTGCTGTGGAAATCAAAAGCTTTATTGGTCGATCCGTTGTCTCCGATTTTCATACTGCCCTTGGGCAATGCATCAACTATCAATTTGCCCTAAATGAAGTTGATGCCCAACGTAATCTTTACCTTGCTATTCCTGAAACAATTTACCAATCTTTTTTCCAGCGACGGTTTGTACGATCAGTCATTGATAAGACTCAAATCAATTTACTCATCTATGACCAAACTCAGGAGGTTATTCGGCAATGGCTGTAGAAGAATCTGTAGAACAATATCGTCAATGGATTCAGCAATTACTTCTAGAACGAGCCAATCGCAAACCCACCTTCCCGGAAATTGAAACCCAAGCAGTGTTGGACACCGAACGAGATCATTATCTGTTACTGCACACGGGTTGGAAAGATAACCGTCGCACCCACGGCTGTAGCCTCCACTTAGATATCAAAAATGGTAAAATCTGGATTCAGCATGATGGCACGGAAATTGGCATTGCTACCCAATTGCTTGAACTGGGTGTTCCAGCTGAGGATATTGTCCTTGGCTTCCACTCCCCCAACATGCGCCAATACACTGAGTTTGCTGTTGATTAACTAGATTTCGGGCGTTGCTGAATCTTTCAATGAATAGGAGTAGAGTGGGCATCCTGCCCGCCCCAAAAGATCGCCAAACAGGCAAGATGCCTATTCCCCAAACAGGCAAGATGCCTATTCCACGGGTAGAGTGGGCATCCTGCCCGCGCCAAAAGATCGCCGAACAGGCAAGATGCCTATTCCACAGGATTTTTTCCCAGATCCGCTGTTCCCTGTTACCTAAAAACATGTACTTCACCAATTGAAAACCGCTATATTAATAATAATCATAAATAACAATAGCAATTAAAGCCATGAGTAGCTCGAATCAAAAACACTATAAAAGAATCGGGAGTATCTATGATGATTTGTGGAGTTACTCAGAAGACTACATTAGATTTATGGGGTTAAAAATCATTGAATATTTACGCTTAACCTCAACAGATAGTCTTGTGGATTTAGGCTGCGGTACAGGACTTTTTACCCAATCAATTCCGAAGGAAATACAGTTAGATAATCCGATTATCTGCGTCGATCCTTCTGAAGAAATGCTCTCACAAATCCCCTTAAGCCCTCAATACCAAATTAGGGCAGTAGATGCGATTACTTTTGTTTCTGAAACCTCAGGTTATAATAAGGTCTATATGAAGGAAGCAATTCATCATATAGACAATAAAGAATTACTATTTAGTAGTTTGTTTCAAAAGCTAACTAGTGGAGGAATTTTATTGCTAATCCTTCTGCCTCCTACTATTGAGTATCCTTTATTCAAGAAAGCTTTAGAGCGATATGAAAGAAGGCAGCCTAACTATAACGATCTAACTAGTTTACTTGAAAAAGTCGGCTTCAACGTCTCAGTTGATTTTGTTGAATATCTTCAGTCAATTCCTAAAGAACAATACTTGAAAATGGTAGCAAATCGCTATATGTCCTTACTGTCATTATTTGATGATCAACAGTTACAGGAAGGTCTAGCAGAAATCTCAGAAAAATATGCTCAACAATCTATCCTTGAATTTCCTGACCGTTTTGTTTTTATTACAGCAAGTAAGTAGTTAAGCTATCAGCTATCAGTTATCAGCTATCAGCTATACCAAAGGGAACAGGGAACAGGGAACAGGGAACAGGGAGTAGGGAGTAGGGAGTAGGGAAAAGGGAACAAAAATTCTCGCAATTCCTACACGGATTGGTATATCAGTTATCAGTTATCACCTATCAGCTAAAGGCCTTGGCCATAGGCCACGCTGCGCGAACGCGAATGGCCACGCTACGCGAACAGCTTATGCGCTACGCGCTGCATCCCTATTCCATACTCCCTGTTCCCTATTCCCTGTTCCCTATTCCCTTTGCTGTAGTCGCGATCGCATCAGCTCTAGCATTCAATCGCTTCAGTAAGGTTGTATGGGAGAGGTTGGGATCATCCTCAAGATTGACCAGACCAAAACTAATTGGGGGTGTATGACCGGGCAAATCTACCCAACGATACCAGGTATAACCGACAAGAGCGGGATGAGTCAAAGCCCTGGCTAAGGACTTAGCGCCATTACGCATCATCCGTGACCTTTCGGAAAACCCGTCTTCTGGTTCATCGGGTAAGGCTCGTTGAGTAAACCTGGTGTGTCCCCAACTAAACTCAGTGTTGAGCACTGGCAATTTTGTAGCTTGGTAGTATAGGTCTATCCGCTCATACATGTTGTAGCGATAATTGTTAGCAGATACCACATCTACCCAAGGTCTTTTGATGGCGGAAAATACAGCATTAGAAGGAGGTGCCCCAAACCGACATCCCAGGATTAAATGATTGTGGTCATAGCGGTGGATTGCTGCTGCAGTTTCCTGAAAATAGCGTCTAGCAAATTCTGCTTGAAACCCATTCTGATCCACTAAGTAGCCTTTAGAAACAATCCCTTGTTTTGTCTTAGTCCATTCTTTAATCGTGTCTCTAGATTCAATCGGGACCTGCCAATCTTTAGCTAACTGCTCTAGACTATTACCATGGCGCTTTAAAACAAAATCCCAGGCAGCACTATAGGCGGGTTTTTCTGGATTGAGGCTAAGGCAAAATTGTAGTAAAGATGCCTTAGCGTTATTGGTCAACAACAATTCTGAGTTAACCTTTCGGTCTGGTGTTTCGGCGTGTGCCCAATTGAGTTCATTGTCAGTAAAATATCCCACTAGCAGCTTACTACTTGCCACCGGTGCTACGATTTCCTTAGCTTTAGCATCAATCCCTTCAATCCATTTTGGATCAAACACATCAGGTAACTTTAGCTTCCTGTCATCAACCCTAAGTTCGCTGTCTGGAGCAGCTTTGACGAAATTTAGGATAACCGTGTAGGGCATACCCTGATCCCACAATTGAGGTGGTGTCCATGCTCCTAGGGCATTAAAATTCCAGTTTCGCAGCCGCTCAAAGGTAGCTTCCCGAAATGCAGCGGGGTCTTGACCATATTTATCTTCGACAACCGGAACATAGGGAGCAGGATAGCCAAAGTTGACGGAGGTGACACCCCGGTAAAGAAAGGGTTTGCCATCGGGGTCAATCAACCACCAACGACCTTTGTGGGATTTGCCAACTCGGAAAAAATCCTGCTGACCTATTACTGTTTCGGTCTTGATGCGTACTTGGGCAAGAGGACTAGCAGCTTGAGAGGCAAGAAGACTATTGGGTAGGGCAGAGCTCAGCAGTACGATAACTGCTGAGAGGATGAATAGAATAAATCGGGATAATACTTTCCAATGTCGCATTTCAGTTTTGTTAATCCCTGATTGAGATCCCCCTAAATCCCCCTTAATAAGGGTAGGGCTGTTTCATCTCATTTATAAACCCTATATAGGCCGGCGTTGCTGAATTAAGGAATGAATGCGCGATTATCTGATTTTATTACAGCCCCCTAAATCCCCCAACTTTGGGGGACTTGTCTTGATGCAGTCGCTCATGGGGGAAACCCCCAAGACCGCGCTGCATCGCTTGAGAGTTTTGTTCCCCCCAGAATTGGGGGGCTAGGGGGGCGAAAGCATACCCAAAATCAGCAACGCCATCAATTTTTGCAGAGATTGCGATCGCTCTCGTCAACATTGGGGTTACTAAGATAGTCTCGCACCCAATCACAACCCTTGGCTATTAGTTCATCCAATCCTCCTATACGCCATAACTTGGCATTTCCGGATGTATCAAGAGTGGCTAGTAAGCTGCCATCAGCACTAAGACTTATACTTGTAACTTTACTTTGATGCCCATCTTTGAAAGCAGTCAATAATTTTCCTGACATATCCCATACATAGGTATAACCCTTCTCCTCCATATGAGAACCATTATCCTCCAAATAACGCCGCTCTGCACTAACCACTAAGCCACCCTGGGTACTAAAACCGATACTATCAAAGCCATACTTAGCACTCTTAAACTTAACTAATTCCTCACCAGACTCCAATTCTTTTAAAAAGATATTACCTCGCTCTACATAGTGATCAGGTAAAGCATTCTGCGCCACTAACAGCTTGCCATCGGAGCTAAAAGCGATTTCACCCCATAGCTTAGGTTCAGTTTTCCAGATTTTACTGTTCAAATTCAACCGATGGAGAGTACTAGTATTCTTATCATCATAACCCTGCGGATATACAGTACTATCGTTCTCCACAACAAGCAATTGTGTACCATCAGGGCTAAAAAGAAGCTGGCTAATTGTTTTATTAAAATTTTTAGATTTATACAACTGATTGCCATTCAAATCCAATAAGCGAATCCTATTATCTTTACCAACTCCAGCCAATTGTGTACCATCAGGGTTGAAAATGATTTGCCTTATTTTTGTTTTAAGATCGGGAAATCGCTTCAACACCTTACCAGTCAAATCCAACCGACGAATAGTGTCATCACTTCCGACAACAGCTAGTTGCTTACCATCGGGGCTGATGCTGATACTTTTTAAATTCGGAATTAGCTCTAACTCCTCTAATGGCTTCTTATCTAGTTTCCACCAGACCAGGGTATTGTCATCACCTAAACTAGCAAGTTGTCTGCCGTTCGACGAGCTAGAAATCACCTCACGAATACCACCTTGATGCCCTTTCAGTTCAAATTCCAAGGCGTCTGACAAAGAGTCATTAATCTTATATGGTTCATCATAAACACTAATAATACCCTCACCCTCTTGCCCAATAATCAGACGACCTTCGGTATCAAAAATGATACTGCTAGCTCTACTTATGGGTTTAAACTCCTTCCAATATTCGCTATCTAAACTACGAAAGTAGGCAATGCTTACATCATCTCCAAACAATCCTGCTAAGTATTCACCATTAGGACTAATAGGACTAAAAACCAGATTTCCCGAGAGTGTAGGACTAAAAGCCAGATATCCAGAGGGTGCCTGATTAAAATTTTTAAACTCTGCCAACTGATTACGACTCCTGTAGTCCGACAAGCTGAGGGTATTGCCAGATTGGTTAGCTACTACTAGCTGGTTATTGGAGTTAAAGCTAATACTATAGAAATTGCCTTCCTGTTTCAATAGCTTCGGTTTATCTCCCGTTTCCCACAGGCAGATAGTACTGGAATTGCCCTTCTCAGTTACCCTTTGTAAATAGGCTAGAAGCTTCTTGCTATCAGGACTGAAACTGATCCCTCTGTCATATACACCGAAACCAGTAGGAGATAGATTTAAATCAGTATATGTAAACCCTGAAATACAGTCTGTAAGCTGACGTGGCTCTTCCTGTTTTCCTTCTAAGTTCCAGAGGCGAAAAGTCCCTTGCTGGTCAATTGTTGCTAATAAGCGACTATCCGGACTAACATCAAGATCTACGTCCCCCTCATGTCCTGAAAATACTTTGGGTTGTTGTCTGCCTTTGAAGTCTTGTAAGCGGACAGTACCATCCTCTGCTGTAGCAATCATTAACGTACCATCAGGCTTAAAAAACATCTTCTCAAAACCTTGAGGTACTTCTCTGCGGTTATATTCTCTAGTTGAATATAATGCCATTCGTAAAGTTTGTAACACTTCAGCTTGAATCTTACTGTCTGGCTTGAATAAGGATAAGTATCCCGGCCAATCTTGAATAGATTTTGCTGCCCGTAAACTGGCAAGCAAAGCTTCTAAATCTGGATATAATCCAAATTTGGCTTCAGCGGCTTGCCGATCGGCCTTAATTTGACCGAATAGGGCGTTTCTTTGACCAATTAAGGAGAATAAACCTGTAATTAACCCTACTATAACTGCGATCGCAACACCCGAATTACGATTAGTATTGAAGCTTTTTCGTCGGACGCTACACCGCACAAACTCAGCTTCTACTTGGTTAAGCCAGTTATTATCAGAATTGAGTACCTTTTTCAACAAATCCAGACGTGGGTTAGTATGCCAAAGAAACCTTGCCGTCTGCTGGCTTTCCCACTCCTGGGCTGCGGTCGTTAACCGCCGTTGCAGAAGTAAATTTTCCTCCTCCTGTTGCTTCCATCCCAGCAATCTTTGCCATCCCCGCACTAAAGCATCATGGGCTGGTTCTACATAGGGATTCCCCTCAGCATCTTGTCCTTCTACTAATAACCGTGCTGTGCTAAAACCCTCAATTACTTCCTTGACTAAATCATGTTTCTGAGGCGGATATTCCAATTCCCATAAAGGTACTTGCCTACGGGCTAACTCACCTCCACCTAGTGCCACCATCCGCAGCATCACATGACGGATCACTTGGTCATAAGCGGGATTTTCTTGAACTAGCTTCTGATACTCCTCATCCGCCCTTTGAGTTAGCGATCGCATTACTCCCCCCAATTCAATATAATCGGCTTGAGTCAACGCCCGGTCAATAGTCATACCCATATATTGTGACTGCCGTTGCCGCCTTAAATACTTGAGATACAGTTCACTCAAGGCAAAAGACAGCAGGGGTAATGCTCCCGGCATATCCGCCACTTCATCAATTAATTCTTCTACTAATTCGTGGGGTTGAAAATACATTACCCGTGCTTGAGCCGGTTTTTCTATCGCTTCCCTTAGTTCCCCTCGTGTCATGGCTGGTACAATAAATCGTCCACTTTGCCAAAGATTTATCAGTACCGTGGTTCCCAATTGATTTAGTACTTCCGGTGCCAACTTTAAGCCCACATCTGTGATTTGGGGTTCAAAATCAGAACGTAGGCTTAATACTACTCGTAATTGCTCCCGATAGCCATGAATTGCTGCCAGTATCTGTTGAAAAAATTCCTGGCGCTCCTGCTCATCTTGACAGAGTGTAATGATTTCTTCGCTTTGGTCAATAAAGATTAATAACTTGGATTTGGGATTGTTTTTAACCCAAACCGCAATACTTTCAGTGAGAGTTTTTTGTTTGTTCCCTAACTCGACTTTTGGTAATCCCGCCTCAACCAGGGCTTTATTGAGAGCTTGGAAGGGGGTTTCTCCGGGACGAATTGGTGACACTATCGACCATTTATCGGTATTTTCCTGTTTCAACTGGGGAATTAATCCGGCTTTCACCAAACTCGATTTACCCGAACCGGAAGCACCTAAGACCACAGTTAAGGAATGAGTATTGACAAAATCCTGTAACTTTTCTACTAGTAATGTTCTACCAAAAAATAGTTGACTGTGTTCCTCTTCAAAGGAGTTTAAACCCCGATAGGGATTTTTCGACTCATCTAATGGTGGTGCGGGGGGTAAGTTGAGTTCATGTCCTGGAGACAGAAAGATATACTCGCCTTTATCGTGCTTGTCTAAACACCAAATACCAGGGGTTTGCCGCACACGGCATTTTTCTGTGGGAATTTCGACTCTATCCCGTAAATATAAATATAATTTTGTGGCTGTAATTACCCCATCGACCGCCGGTTTGCCATTCGTGGCAGGAGGATAGATATCTGCTGCACCTTCTAGGGCTTCTAATAATGCACTAGCAAAAGGGGAATGATTGCCGATTTGACCGCGTTCGCTATCTAAATTAAAGTTATCTAAAGCCTTTTGATCCGAAGCTGAGGAAGTAATGATTTGCCAGGCCGGGTCAGTAATAAAACGGTCATAACGCTCTTGGTGAATTACTTCTGGTGATGTGAGTAAATCCCTGGTACTTGACCAACGGAAAGCACCAGCAAAACAGCAGTCTAGGATACCCAAGAAATGACGACAAGGTAATTTAATTAAAGCATCGTGTAACTTGGTCATGGGCAGATAACTATTAGTATCCCCCAGGGATGCATCTTGAGGAATTAGGTAACCAGCCGGGCCATCATCCCCATTGAGGGCAACTCCATGACCAGCGAAGTAAAATAATAAGCGGTCATTTTCAGTGACTTGTTCGGGTAGGGTTTGGTCTAAAAATTTGTTGAAGTTAGAGAGGGTGGCTACTTCGTCTAAGCATACCCAGACTTGATAACCATGCTTCTCGCGCAGAATTTCTATTAGTTTTTTGGCATCGTTTACGGCGGTGTTCAGGGGGGAAATGCCGTTTTGGTAGTTGTTAATGCCGATGATCAAGGCGAGATGGCGAGAAAACATGTTATACTAAAAGCACTTATAAAGATAACTTTAATACTCTTGATTGCTAGCATCCCATTTTGGCAAATATATCTTTTTATGTGGGCGGTATAATCCCGCTCACACAGCTGGGGTATAGTTTGTCAAATCTGGGATGCTCCCTATTTATTCCCCAAGATAACCTGTTGACTTTACGCAGAAATTAGTATTTTCGTAATAAATCTTTACCTATTGACGAAAGCAGACAAGCCCTAGTGTCATTGGCGTATATATCTTTCCCCTCTTGTATCCATGCCTTTTTATGCAATAAGTCTGTTTACAACCTAGATACAAACCCTATAATGACCAGGCTACTGATTCAAACCCAAACTGTTCCTGTTATGGTCAATCTTCCTGGGATCATCCCAATGACTCTCGCCCAGTTTTATGAATTCTGTCTAGCCAATCGAGATATACGAATTGAGCGCACCGCCAGTGGAGAAGTTGTGATTATGCCGCCAGTCTTTTCCGATACAGGCAATCGGAATCTGAAAATTTCTCAACAATTGGCTAACTGGGCTGATCTCGACGGTACGGGTGAAACCTTTGACTCCAGCACCGGCTTTACCTTACCCAAGGTCGCGATCCGCTCTCCAGATGCCTGTTGGATTAAACTGGAGAGCTGGAATGCCTTAACCGAAGAACAGAAAGCTTCCTTTGCCCCCATTTGCCCCGACTTTGTGATCGAGTTACGTTCAGCCAGCGATACACTCAGTGGCTTGCAAGATAAAATGCAAGAATACCTTGACAAGGGTACATCACTGGGTTGGTTAATCGACCGCCAAAACCGGAAAATTTACATTTATCGTCCTAATCAGAAACCAGAGATTTTGGACAATCCTGAAACCGTTAGCGGTGCTCCGGAACTGGCGGGGTTTGTGCTAAACATGAGCAAGATTTGGTGAAAGCAATTGTCAGCTATCAGCTAATGCGCTACTTGAGATGCTACTTGAGGTGCTATCAGACGTCAGCTATCAGCTAATGCGCTACTTGAGATGCTACTTGAGGTGCTATCAGCTATCAGCTAATGCGCTACTTGAGATGCTACTTGAGGTGCTATCAGCCTATGGGCTACAGATGGTGCTACTTGAGGTGCTATAGCACTACCCATTAAAGTTAGGACATTGATAAAAGCTCATTTGCTAATGCACGTCAACTTTTGCCTCTTGCCTCTTGCCAATGCCATTGCGCGTAGCGCTATATCAGCCTATGGTTTAGCTTTCGGTGCGATTGGCCTACGGCCACGCTACGGGATCAGCCCTACAGGCATAGCTGCGCTGACCGGACTACTTCTCAACCAAGATTAACGAGAGTGCGAACGCGCCCCGCGTGACATGCAGGTCGATCGCACTTCTGTGCTAAGAGTTTTGAGAAAGCGATCGCACTTGTGTACCAACAGTTTTAAGAAAGCGATCGCTCTTGTGTAGCAATAGTTTTGAGAAAGCGATCAGCCCTACACCGGTTAGCCCACACCCCATACCCAGTAAGGCTAACAATGCTGCTTGTCACCCCGTCAGGTCAAAAAGACACCGGTTAACTAGTATAATTAAATTAAAAAAAGTTAATTTTTTTTTACATAAAAGGTACCCTCAAGGGGACTATTAAGCTGGGGTTAGATGTATTATTATTTTGGAATAAACATACCCCATTCAGCTGTGTAAGCATGATTATACTGCCTACATAAAAAGATATATTTGCCAAAATAGGATTGTTCCAATCACTAGCATTAAAGTTATCTTTATAAGTGCTTTTAGAATAAAACGCCATGTTCTCCCGCAATCTCGCCTTTATCATCGGCATTAACAACTACCAAAACGGCATTTCCCCCCTGAACACCGCCGTAAACGATGCCAAAAAACTAATAGAAATTCTGCGCGAGAAGCATGGTTATCAAGTCTGGGTATGCTTAGACGAAGTAGCCACCCTCTCTAACTTCAACAAATTTTTAGACCAAACCCTACCCGAACAAGTCACTGAAAATGACCGCTTATTATTTTACTTCGCTGGTCATGGAGTTGCCCTCAATGGGGATGATGGCCCGGCGGGTTACTTAATTCCTCAAGATGCCAAACTCGGGGATACTAATAGTTATCTGCCCATGACCAAGTTACACGATGCTTTAATTAAATTACCTTGTCGTCATTTCTTGGGTATCCTCGACTGCTGTTTTGCTGGCGCTTTTAAATGGTCAAGTACCAGGGATTTATTAACATCACCAGAAGTAATTCACCAAGAACGATACGACCGTTTTATTACTGACCCGGCATGGCAAATCATTACGTCCTCAGCTTCTGACCAAAAGGCTTTAGATAACTTTAATTTAGAACGGGTACGCGGTCAAGTCGGTAATCATTCCCCTTTTGCTAATGCATTATTAGAAGCTCTCGAAGGGGCAGCAGATATCTATCCTCCTGCTACGAATGGTAAACCGGCGGTCGATGGGGTAATTACAGCCACAAAATTATATTTATATTTACGGGATCGAGTCGAAATACCCACAGAAAAATTCCGGATACGACAAACGCCCGGTATTTGGTGTTTAAATAAGCACGATAAGGGAGAATATATCTTTCTGTCTCCAGGACATGAACTTAACTTACCGCCCGCACCACCATTGGATGAGTCAAAAAATCCCTATCGCGGTTTAAACTCCTTTGACGAGAAACACAGTTCACTGTTTTTCGGTAGAACATTACTAGTAGAAAAGTTAGAAGATTTTGTCAAAGCTAATCCCCTGACAGTAGTGTTGGGTGCTTCCGGTTCCGGTAAATCTAGCTTGGTGAAGGCAGGATTAATTCCCAAACTACGGCAAGATCAAGAGAAATGGTGTATTTTGCCACCCATCCGTCCTGGTGAGACGCCCTTGGAAGTATTAAATAATGTGCTATGTAATGCTAAGTTACCAGAGGTAGCAGCCCAAACCCCACAGCATAACCTGGCAATGAGCATTGATGTTTGGGCGAAGAATAACCCCAACTCTAAGTTATTACTGTTTATTGACCAAAGCGAAGAAATTATTACACTCTGTCAAAACTTAGATGAGCGTAAAGAGTTTTTCCAACAGATACTCACAGCCATAAATGCCCATGGGGATAAATTACGGGTAGTAATATCCCTACGGTCTGACTTTGAACCCCAAGTCAGGGATGCTGGCTTAAGGTTTGTCCCCACAGACTATAACGTCGGAAACACTGTGCTTAAACAGGGTTGGCACAGCAGACGATTTATTGTACCGGCGATGACGCGAGCTGAACTCAAGGAAGCAATCGAGAAACCCGCAGAAGCACGGGTAATGTATTTTCAGACCCACGAACTTGTAGAACAATTGATTGATGAAGTGGCAGATATGCCCGGAGCATTGCCCCTGCTGTCTTTTGCCTTGAGCGAACTTTATCTCAAGTATTTAAGGCGACAACGGCAGGCACAATACAGGGGTATTACTATTGACCGGGCATTGACTCAAGCCGATTATAGTGAATTGGGGGGAGTAATGCGATCGCTAACTCAAAGGGCTGATGAGGAATATCAGGCGCTAGTTAATGAAAATCCAGCTTATGACCAAGTAATCCGTCATGTCATGCTGCGGATGGTGGCACTAGGTGGGGGTGAATTAGCCCGTAGGCGCGTACCTTTATCAGAATTAGAATATCCGGGAGAGAAAAATGGTTTAGTTAAAGAAGTAATTGAGCGCTTTACCAACGCACGGTTATTGGTGAAAGGAGAAGATACTGATGGTGATCTTTATGTAGAACCAGCCCATGACGCTTTGGTGCGGGGTTGGCAAAGGTTGCTGGAGTGGAAACAAAAGGATGAGGAAAATTTACTTCTACAACGGCGCTTGACGACCGCAGCCGAGGAGTGGGAAAGCCAGCAGACGGCAAGGTTTCTTTGGCATACTAACCCACGTCTGGATTTGTTGAAAAAGGTACTCAATTCTGATAATAACTGGCTTAACCAAGTAGAAGCTGAGTTTGTGCGGTGTAGCGTCCGACGAAAAAGCTTCAATACTAATCGTAATTCGGGTGTTGCGATCGCAGTTATAGTAGGGTTAATTACAGGTTTATTCTCCTTAATTGGTCAAAGAAACGCCCTATTCGGTCAAATTAAGGCCGATCGGCAAGCCGCTGAAGCCAAATTTGGATTCTATCCAGATTTAGAAGCTTTGCTTGCCAGTTTACGGGCAGCAAAATCTATTCAAGATTGGCCGGGATACTTATCCTTATTCAAGCCAGACCCTAAGCTAAAAATACAAGTTACAAAAACACTGCACAAGGTGGCTTATGGAGTAAGAGAACGGAATCGCCTGGAAAAACATCAAGGCACAGTCATCGGTCTTGGTATTAGCCCCGATGACAGCAGAATCGCTAGCGTTGATAACACGGGAATCATCTGCTTGTGGGACAGGTCAGGCAAACTTCTAAATGATGATTGTTTCCAAGGGCCTGAAGGCTGGGTTGAAAGTGCCAGTTTTAACCCTGATGTCAGTTCACTGGCTACCATTAACACCAGTATAGATTCTTCTGGAGCTCTTGGTAGGATTTATACCTTGGCTTTATGGAACTTAGAAACTCAAGAGCAGGTTGAGGTAAATCTTGGGTCTAAATTTCGCGGTTGGGATGTCGTCTTTAGCCAAGATGGCGAGCAACTTGCTACTCGCGGTAGCAGGAATGATACTCGTTTTTTTAGGTACTGGGACTTATCAGGTCAAGAAATATCCGAAAACCAATTTAAAGGAGAACCGCAATTCTCGATGGTAGATAAAATTTATAGCAGTGATGGTAAGATCGCCACTTTTCCAGAACATAAAAGGTTTCCTTCTTATTATAAAAACACATTAGTTTTAGATAACCCGTCTGAGCCTTCTGATATTACAATCGAAACAAATCACACTTGGATAGAAAGAGCAGTTTTCAGCCTTGATGGTCAGCAGTTAATTACCGCAGGTAGAGATGGCATCATCCGTATTTGGGACTTTAAATCTAATCAAGTTTCTGATTCGAGTCATAATTTTAAAGTTGATACTTCTAAATTATCCTGGTCAAGTGATGAAGTTAGCAAAGACCCCATAGACACTAGTTTATTCTCGGAATGTCACTCTGCTGGTATAATCGATGAGGTGATTTTTAGTCCTGATAACAAGTTAAGGGCTACCGCCGCCAGAGACGGCACCGTCTGTTTGTGGAACCTAGATGGCAAAGAGTTAGCCCAATTCAAAGGATCTGCAAATGGGGCAATGGAGGTAAGTTTTAGTCCTGATGGCAAATTACTTGCAACTGCTGGACTAGATGGTATCACTAAGTTATGGGATCTAGAGACCAAGGAGCAGGTGGCAGAATTCAACGCAGAGTCTCGAGGTCAGGTCTTCGATCTCAATTTTAGCCCGGATGGTAAGCAACTGGCTATGGTTGCCAACGATCAAATAGTGAGGTTGTGGCAAATTGAATCCTTCGATCAACTCATGGTGCGGGGTTGCAATTGGGTGCGTGACTATTTGGAGAATAACCCCAATGTCGAGGAAAGCGATCGCCATCTTTGCGACAATGTTAACAAGTAGTTACCTTCATGTAAAAGTTTTGGTAGCCACGATTGTGTTTTTGGCAATTGGCTCATCTTTCTAATTGTATAAGAATTTGCGTTCGCGTAGCGTGACCAAAGGTCAATCGCTTTTAGCGTGGCCTACGGCCAATCGGGCAGCGGCTCCAAAGAAGCATCACTTCTTTCAACTTTGAAGCGAATCACTCGACATCGATGAAATGGGGATCGAATGCTAAACTTAAGCTATTGATTACAATTCCCTTCTTGATGCAGTCGCTCATGGGGGAAACCCCCGCGTGAAGGCGCTGCCTTCCCAAGACCGCGCTGCATCGCTTCGAGGTATGATTAAACCAAGGGGTAGTAATGGCTGAATCTTACTTAATTTATCTTGATGTTTGTTGCTTAAATCGTCCTTTTGATGATTGGCGACAAGATAGAATTCGATTAGAAGGACAAACAATCCTAGATATTTTTCAGCGGTTTTATTCAGAAGAATGGAAGCTGGTAAGTAGTGAAGCTATAGAAGCAGAATTAAACCGAATGGTTAATCTTGACAAACTAGACAGGATTAGAAAATTATTACGGGTTGCTGAAAATACAATAATTTTAACCGATGAAATAGATAAACGTTCTCAAGAAATAGAAAAGTTAGGATTTGGTTTGTATGATTCTTTTCATATTGCTTGCGCTGAAACTGCTAAGGTAGATGTATTATTGACAACGGATGATAGATTGCTCAAGAAAGCAATTAAGTATAGCCATCTCTTAAAAGTAAAATTAGATAATCCTGTCACTTGGTTAATGAACACTTTTGTATTAAAAGGAAATAACAACAATGACACCAATTGAATTAAGACAAAAAGGCTATTATGCCTTAGTTAAGGAATTAGGGCAAGTTGATACAATTCGTTTTTTACAAGATGTAGGATGGGGTTTTGGTGATTATACTCAAGAACGTCAACAGTCTCTAAAAAATGTGACAAGATCTGATTTTTGGCAAGATATTCAAGAAATTAGAGCAAAACAAGACCTTGAAAATCAATGATTCTGTTGCAGCTAGCGAACGCGCCCCGCGTGACCTACGGTCAATCGCGTAGCGTGGCCTACGGCCAATCACACCGAAAGCATTACCTAGGAGTTCGATTTGCTATCAGCAACAGATAGTGAACGCATCCATTCATCCAAATCCTCGGGTTTCGTAAAGTCCAACAACGCCTCCCCCAAAGCTTCAAGCTGAGGGAGGGATAAGGCTTGAACCTGCACTCGCATGTCTGGGGACACTTCTAGAAATGCGACGCAATAGTTGGCGGAGGATGAGAGATTGTTTCCCTTCGTGACGGCCTTCATCCTTAATGTCTTGATAAATTACAGACTGCTGCATGATATCTGTGCGTAAAATCTGGTTAATGAAGTCCCTCTTTAAGAATAGCCCTGCTAGAATCCCAGCGCACGCAGCCACATTGCTCTGTATCCTAATTTCTGGAATCGTCTCAACTCTTGCAGCCACCTGACGTAAGGTTTGAGCAGCATCGGGGGTTTGTGTCAGTACAGCCAAGGGCAATAACCCCGTCGATTCCAGAAACAGCTGAGTTGGTTGTTCCCATAGCCGAATGACCTCGAATTCGTGACGAGTACCAGGAATCTCAAACGCTGTCTGATAAACAAGTTCAGAAGTTGAACGGGTCAAGTAAATGACCACTTGGCGCATCTGCTTATTGGGAAAACGGCGGAAAACTCTCAGGCGGTAATCTGCCATTCAGCAAGCCCATAGTTGAGTCAGGTTGAGTCTGAAACTCGACGTGAAGCACGAAATCATCAGAATTCAGCAAAATCAAGGCATCCGCTCGAAGATGAAGACTTGTACTACCGCTTGATGCAAGAAGTGTTTGTCTACTTGGGACAAAATCGCTGGCGACATGGTTGGCAAGCGGTAGTATTTTGGGCTAAGCGCAGCTTGGATACAGGGATTCCGAGATGTTACGATGGCGAAGTCCAAACAGGATATCTGCGCTCACAAAACCCTCGATGAAACTCCAGACACCTCAGACTCAATCGGATTGGGACTGATACGCCTGGTAGTGGAACCAGAGACCAATGTCCAACACAGAGTACAGCAACTAGAAAGATGTGCGAGGGCTCTACCAGTAGCACAGCAGAGAAATGCGATAGAATTAGTAGAACAAGCCTTAGTGTATAAATTTCCTGAACGTCCTTGGAGGGAATTGGAAGCGATGTTTGGACTTACTGAATGGAAACAGACCAGATTTTATCGGGAAGTTAAGGCTGAAGGTCACCAAGAAGGTCATCAAGAAGGTCATCAAGAAGGTCATCAAGAAGGTCGCATCACTGAGGCACAGATTTTGGTCATGCGTCTGCTGAAAAAACGATTCCCAGAAATGACCGAGGAAATAAACAACTTAGTTCAAGGTTTGTCTTTGTCAAATTTGGAAGGGTTAACAGATATTATTTTTGAGTTAAAAAGTTGGGAAGATTTCTTGAGTTGGTTGTCACGGGTAGACCAATAATGCTCACATGGAGTTGATACCACTCATACTCTAGAAATGCTGTGAAAAAAACTCCCAACTTTACAATGCCTTGAACACTTGGTGAGGTCAAGTCTGCCCTTGGAGCCATCAGGGCCATCTGACGACTTGCCTGTGAAAGCGTTGTGATTGGTTCCATACGGGGGCATTGAACCCCCGGGTGGAACCGCGCATTCCTCTCACACCAAATCAAAGATTATGGTGTGAGGCTCCTGCTAAACTAGCTGATCTTCCCTATCTCCGAAATAAGTGAAGCGTGTTGATCAAGCTCAAGGGTGAAGCTCAAAGGTAAGCTTCGGTTTAAGAACCCATTTGGGCAGCAACTTCTTCAGCAAAGTTGCTTTCTTCCTTTTCTATACCTTCACCCAAGACATAGCGAGTGAAGCGACGCACTTGGATGTTTTCACCCAACTGGGCAACACATTGCTTGACTAATTCTTCCACTGTGATGCTTTGATCACGAATGTAAGGTTGATCCATCAACGAGAGTTCTTTAAGGCGTTTTTCAATCCTACCCTGAACAATTTTCTCTTTGATGTTTTCTGGCTTTTTGCCTAGGTCATCCCTACCCATTTCAATGTCTTTTTCTTTTTGAACAATCTCTTGAGGGATGTCATCGACCTTCACGTATTCAACGTTAGGGCAAGCTGCTACTTGCATGGCGACGTTCTTGACTAGGGCTTGGAACTCGTCGCGGCGGGCAACAAAATCGGTCTCGCAGTTAATTTCTACGAGTACACCGACTCGACCACCAGTGTGGATGTAGCTGCCGATAATTCCTTCTGCTGCCACACGACCGGATTTTTTCTCAGCTGAGGTAATGCCTTTTTTCCGCAGCCATTCCATAGCTTTGGTCATGTCTCCGTCGCTTTCTACGAGAGCTTTTTTGCAATCCATCATGCCAGCGCCGGTTTTTTCCCGTAGCTCTTTGACAAGTTTTGCTGTAATTTCCGCCATGTTGTTTTTGTTCCTACTGTTAGTGAAACTGATTACACCGTGATATCTTCCCACACTACTCGATCCGTGAGTATGGGCTTACCAGCCCACGCTGAAAGCTAGTTGATTTTTATCAAAGGGTAAATTCAGCGTGGGGCTTCAAGTTCGAAGATAACTAACTATTCTTCCTCAGTCTCCTGGTTATCTCCTTGATCTACGGATTCAATTTGCTCACTTTGTTCAGTCTCTTGAATTTCTTCCTCGTCTGGAAACTCCTCTAATCCCTCTTCAAATTCTTCGTATTCGTATTCCTCTGCGGTGTCTAGCTCACCATGACGGCCTTCGTAAATGGCATCAGCCAGTTTACCTATGATTAGCTTAATCGACCGGATCGCATCGTCATTAGCTGGAATCGGAATATCGGCTAAATCAGGGTCGCAGTTTGTATCTAATAGTGATACAATCGGTAGACTTAGCTTTTCACATTCCAAAATAGCGTTGTACTCACGCTTTTGGTCTATGATTATGACTATGTCGGGAACCTTACGCATCATTTTGATGCCACCTAGATACTTCTGAAGCTTGCCTAGTTCCCGACGCAGCATAGAGCCTTCTTTTTTTGGCAGTAAGTCAAGGGCACCACTGGTTTCCCGACGCTCTAAATCTTTCAGTCGCTCCACCCTGGTCTTAATTGTTTCCCAGTTGGTGAGCATACCACCTAGCCAGCGCTGGTTAACATAGTAGGCACCACAACGGCTTGCCTCTTGGGCAATAATTCCAGCAGCTTGGCGCTTAGTACCTACAAACAGAAATCTCTTGCCCTGTTCTGATGAGGTCCGGATATAGTGATAAGCATCCTCCATCAGCTGAGCTGTCTGTACCAAGTCAATGATGTGGACACCATTGCGAGCAGTGTAAATGTAAGGATCCATCTTGGGGTTCCATCGGCGAGTCTGGTGACCAAAGTGAACCCCTGACTCTAGCATTTCAGCTAAAGAAACTACAGGCATAATTTTTCAACTCCTAATTCGGGTTTAACCTCCATCCAGGTGGATTTCCCTTTAGAAACACCCGAAACCCTGGATGTGCGATGTTTATAAAACCCTTTTAGGGTAACACATTCTGAATCCCTAATGGCAAAGGGATTAGATGGATGAATTTTCTTACAAAAACATTAAAATTGTTAATTGGTAAGCTATCAGCTATCAGCTATCAGCTATCAGCTATCAGCTATCAGCTATCAGCTATCAGCTATCAGCTTACGCGCACGCTACACCGAACAGCGATCAGCCATTGGCCGTAGGCCAGGCTACTTGAGGTGCTTTTGAATAAAATAAGCACCTCAAGCAGCGTGAGCTTTAGCTCACGGCTGTTCCCTTAGCGTGGCCAACGGCTGACCGCTGACCGCTGACCGCTGACCGCTGACCGCTGACCGCTTACCCTACTACTACACGGGGTAGTCGGTGCTTAAAACCACAAATAATTTCCCAGGAAATGGTGCCTAAAGCCATAGCCCAGTCATCTGCTGAGATTTGCTCTTCCCCATCCTGTCCAATTAAGGTAACAATTTCCCCAACTTGTATATTAGGAATATCACTAACATCCAACATGAGCTGATCCATAGTAATTGCGCCAATCTGAGGAACTTGCTGCCCTCGGATGATGACATTGATGCGATTGGAGAGATTTCGGGGAACACCGTCAGCATAGCCAATACCGACTACGGCTAGACGCATCTGTCGATTTGAAATGAATTGATGGCCATAGCTGATACCAGTTCCAGGCGGAATAGTTTTAATTTGGGTGATCCGGGCTTTTACCTGCATCACTGGCTTGAGGTGAATAACATTTTGAAGATGCTCTGCTGGGTAGAGACCATAGACGGCTAATCCTACACGCACCCAATCGTAGTGCAATGCTGAGTCGGTTAAGGTAGCAGCGGAATTGGCCAAGTGTAATCGGGGTGGAGTTATGCCACCAGCCTTTAATTGTGCGATCGCGTTTTTAAACCTTTCATGCTGCTGTCTCATCACTGTGGGGTCAGGACTATCAGCAGTAGCTAGATGGGAATAGACACTAGCTATTTCCAAGTTAGGTAATTGTTGGACTAGGCGTACAAACTCGATAGCATCTTGCCAAGGCATTCCCAACCGGGACATTCCTGTATCTAGTTTCAGATGCACTGGCAGGGTTTGGTTTAGACCACTCAAGGTTTCCGAAAACACTAAAGCTTGTTGAGGATTACACAGAGTTGGTTCCAATTGCCAGTGAGCGATCGCTTTGACTTGTTCTGGGGTATTAGTCGCTCCCAACAAGAGTATAGTGGCCTTAATTCCCCCTTGCCTGAGTTGAATGCCCTCTGAGACAGTAGCAACACATAACCCCCCAGCACCAGCTTCTATAGCTGTGCGGGCAACGGTTAGAGCACCATGGCCATAGGCATCGGCTTTCACTACTGCCATTAGTTGGGTAGTATGGCGCAACAGCTGCTGTATTTGCCGTAAATTTTGATACAAAGCAACTTGATCAATTTCCGCCCAGGCTCTTTGGCGTAATCCAGGATAGAACGGGTCAGTTAGACAGTCAGTATTATCCCCTAGGATTTGTGTGACAGATTCGGACTGTAATGGTGTTATACCAATCCTCTGCTGAAGCTCTCCCATCGGAATTCACTCCTCAATTACTCACACATTACACACACATTACACACTATAGGCCGAATGGCGCTTTGAAAAGTTGCGGTGAGATGTCACAATGTTGCACGGGGCTAGTAGTTCAATATAGTTGGCATTGAACGGCACCCTGCTCAGGATAATCTGATCGGTTGGCTATTCTACCTACCTAAAAAATCCTGAACTATGGGATTTATTTAGGTAAGTATTACAGCAGCTATTAGGATTTCTTAAGCACTAAACATGAGATAACCCACATCTGCTGTTTTTTTGAAACATATACTTCATGGATTTATCAAAGATTCCTGCTCAACCTAAACCAGGTCTGATCAACGTTTTAATTGAAATTCCCGCAGGTAGTAAAAATAAGTATGAGTTTGACAAGGATCTAGAAGCCTTTGCCCTTGACCGGGTACTTTATGCATCGGTACAGTACCCCTATGACTACGGCTTTGTCCCTAACACTCTAGCAGATGATGGTGATCCTCTTGATGGTATGGTGATAATGGATCAACCTACCTTCCCTGGTTGTGTGATTACCGCTAGACCAATTGGGATGCTGGAAATGATCGATGGAGGTGATCGAGATGAAAAAATTCTGTGTGTTCCTGACAAGGATCCTCGCTACGCTGAAGTAAAAACTCTCGAAGATATAGCACCCCATCGCTTGGATGAGATTGCTGAATTTTTCAAGACATACAAAAATCTGGAAAAGAAAGTCACTGAAATTTTAGGATGGAAAGATCTTGATCACGTAATGCCTTTGGTGGAAAAGTCGATCAAAAACTATAAGCCGTAGGGACTGATCAAGTAGGGACTCATCTGAGCGATGAGTTCCACTATAATTAATTTTTTTTTCTTAGGCTAATGGTTGATGCTAGAAAGCTGGCAAAGCGATTAGCCATTCTCTGTTTTAAGGGCAAGCATAACGAAAAATACCCCAACCCTAATCAAGTAGGGTCAGGGAGTGATACCAACAGAAGGTGACATACTCCCACACTGACTCTTTGAGTTCAGTGTGGGCTTCTTGCCAACTCCACCCAACGGGAACGGATACAAGGCCTTTGGCCACGCGGGGCGCGTAAGGCCAAAGGCCACGCTACGCGAACGGCAAGCTTTATTAACGACACGGTCAGAAGTTACCGCAAGAATAGGGTTTGAAGTTACCGTAAGACAGGGTCGCCTTTATGGTCGGCAGGCTATGGGTAAAAGGGTTAAGGCTATTGTTATAAGGCGACCCTGTCTAAGGCGCGCGTCTCTGGCCTTTATGGTTAGTCGGTTATGGGTAAAGGGTTAAAACTTTATGATTAAGGCTGCCCTATTCTAAGGTTTCGTCTCCGGGATGCCCCGACCCGCCGGAACATACAATGAGTTTGAGTTTTTTCTTAGGCACGTAGGTGGCGGTTAGCTCTTCATTTGTCTTCCCTACTAGATTTAGTATACACGGTCTTCGATCCTGTCCGCAATTGATCTGACACTCATGGCGTAGCATTGAGATGTGAGATCAATTGCGGATGAAGCTAAAAGATATTACCTTTTTAGGTGAGGAGATAATCAGGTCAGGATGGGATGGGGTGAGCAGTTATACTTGGTATGGGCATACACTGAGCGTTTGGTTTAGCTGTCGAGGTTAAGCTATAAGTAAATGGGCTGACTTCCGATAGCTGAACGCGCACGCGTGCGCGTAGCGCATAAGCTGACCACTCAAAGGATAACTGATGCTTTACCAGTTCCCATTCTGATTGATTGATTGAATTAATTTGATGCGTTTGTGACATAGGTCACAAACTGTTTGTTCCTAAATCCGTTAAAATTAACCAACACTTAATATACAGTTAAGAGACAGCATAACTGTATTTTAACTTGTTTCGGGGGGCTGAACGGTTCCAAATTAGAGATATGACTAAATTACTGGGGCTGTTGTGGTTGCTTTACCCCATCTAATTACTCTTGATGTATGCAATTTGATGTATGCAATCCACCCACTTTAACAAAAATTAGTGGTTAACCACAGATGGTTACTTAATATTACCCGAGTATCCTCTAGTGGGAATCTACCAATGGGAATAATTCCTAACTTAGGCTCACTTAATTCATAGATTCAACATGCAAAATCTAGTAGCACCCACACTAGGCAACTATAAGGCTACACCCAGCCTAAACAATGGCACTGGAAGGGATATGAGCGTCCGATTTTGGGGCGTTAGGGGTCAAATTTCTGCTCCTGGGACAGATACCATTCGCTATGGTGGCAATACATCTTGTGTAGAGATGCGTGTTGGTAGAAAACGCTTAATTTTTGATGGTGGCAGTGGTTTACGGGTGCTGGGAAATCATTGGCTTAAGCAAATGCCCATAGAAGCTCACATTTTTTTTTCCCATAGCAATTGGGACAGCATTCAAGGGTTTCCCTTTTTTACTCCTGCGTTTATTCCTGGTAACTGTTTTCATATCTATGGAGCAGCAGCACCTGATGGGGCATCCATCGAACAGTGTCTAGGTCAGCAAATGATTGCTCCAAATTTTCCAGTGCCCCTTCAGGTCATGCAGTCAGATCTGAAATTTCACGGGCTGAGGTCAGGTCATACAGTAACCCTAGATGATGTAACAGTGGAGGCTGTCCTTCTTAATGACTCACATCAAGCAATGGGCTATCGGGTAAACTGGCAAGGATATGCTGTTGTGTACGCCACTACTCACTCCCATGGTTGGGGTGGCATTGATGAAAATCTACGATACCTATGCCGTCAGGCAGATTTGCTAATTTTGGATGCTCCCTTTCCCCTCACAGGAGATGATCTGCCTAATTATTCACCTTTGATTTGGCAAGATCAGCGTTGGCAAACTGGGATAGCAACGGCAAAGGTGGCAGGTGTTAAGCACATAGTTATGTCTCGTTATCATCCTGACTATAATGATGATTATCTCGACACACTAGAAAAGCAACTCCAGTCTTTCTATCCTAATCACTTACTGGCTCGCGAGGGGATGGTTTTGTCTGTGTGTTGAAGGGTAATGGTTATTAGGTATGACTATAGTGCTGGAATTTTAGCGGAATTTATGGAATTATATTGCTAACTATAAGGTTTTTGCCTTAACAGCTGTTGGGAAAACATGAGCAAATTGGTCCCAATAGAAGTAGATAGTGTTGATATTCCCCAGAGTGTGTTCGCGTAGCGGCTCAATGCTGAGCATCCCGTAGCGGCTCTTCGGTCAGCATCGGTTTATCCCACGGCGAAGCGCGATGAAGCGTTCGCGAAGCGTGGCCAAAGGCCTCAGCTTCCGCTAAAAGCGATTAGCCCGAAGGGCTACGCTACGCGAACGCACTCTGGGGAATGCTGTTGGTTATTACTTCCTTTCGGGGTACTGATACTGAACCGAATGGTTCACCCTGGTGGTTGTTGGTTACTGGAAATCCGTCTAGTTAAGTTTTCTATTAGATTAGCGAAATCGGTTAATATATATCGCTATAGTTTAGCAGTCATCCTGTAAGGTAAATGTTTTTCGCAATAGTTTTAAAGCATGGTGTTAAAGCATTAAAGATGTCAATTTCATCAGCTTCATCAGCTGGCTTGGGCTAAGTGATTGGGGAAAACGCTACCCCTGTCAGGCAATCCCTATGCCCAAAAAAAAAGAGAGCCACGTTTTTGACTCTCTCGATCATCAGGGTGCATCTACTAATTAAAATTTATCACAAATGGTGAGGGGTGTGACCCCTCATAGCAAATATCAGCCAAATGGCTGATACCAATGGACTAAATACCTGTGGGATATTACCTGTCCCATATTACCTGTCCCATATACAGTATCTTGCCCTTTTGGCTTATTTTTGGCTCAATTCCACCGGATCAGCCCAAAACTGGTGTCATAAGGGCCATTCGATCGGACAGAAATCCAGATTGCTAATAATTCAAGGTAATGTGGCATTTGTCAAGGGGATGGAGAGCAAATTGACAGGAGCGATCGCGCGGGTAGCAGAGATGATCTCAAGCTTGTGCCAGTGGGAAGATAACCAAAAACTGAGGTCGATAGTGATCGGTCAGTAGGGGCGCACAACCGTGGATCTTTATAGTGGATCTGTATAGTAGTAAGCAGCAGGAGACTCTGTTGACTCAACTGATACTCTAGAAAAGACTTGAAATCCTAGGTACTTGAGTTGTGGAATCGTTCATTCGCGAAGCGTGGCCCACGGCCAAGGTTTTGATAAAATTTCCTGAAACTTTAGATTTCCATCAGTAGTGGGTATTAGACTTAACTTAAGTTACACCCTTGTCTGATGAAATTTGCTACTATTGCCCAAGCTAAGAGAATCATAATCTTTATACTAACGTTTTGCTTAAGTGGGTGTTTTCCTCAACTTGATCAAATATTCAGAAATCCATCTTGTAGGAAAGCTGAGGAAGTTGTCAAAACAGCCCAAAATAAATTCAATAGTATAGTTTTTAATGTTACCCAAGAAAGTCCCGATAAAGAAAGCATTGAAAAGCTATACTCACAATTAAAAACTCTTGAAGAATCAGAATAACAAGCTTATAAAATATGTCAAAAAATATAGTTTGTTAATTTATATAGCTTGGTTGAAAGGGAACAGGGAACAGGGAACAGGGAACAGGGAACAGGGAACAATGAACAGTAAACAGGTAAAGGATAGCAGCGATTAATCGCTTTTTTTTCAATCCTATGTTTACATATAAAATCCCAATTATCTATTTATTATTGTCACGAAACTAATCCTGATCAAGACCATAAGATTTCAACATTTTTTCTCGCCGTTTACGAGCAATTGCTTGGAGATCAATGTTGCGATCGGTCTCATCAACAATTTCACCGGTTAGCACCTCCAGTACATCTTCCAGGGTGACTACACCAGAAACACCCCCATATTCATCCAGTACAACCATCAGATGTTCACGGGTTTGCTGAAAGGTTTTCAGTAGCTTATCAGCGCGAACAGTTTCAGGGACAAAGCGGACTTGACGAATCAGAGAAGCAAGGGGTTGGTTATGTTTGTCTTCAATGATTGCTGTGAGTAACTCATCTTTGAGAGCAATTCCAATTACTTGATCAATAGAGTCTTCAACCACAGGCATCCGGGTGTGAGGCGAAGCAATAATGCTTGGTTTAGCCTCAGCCAAAGTGGTATTACCATGCAAATAGGTGGTAATAATTCGCGGAGTCATTAAATCAGATGCAGTCAAATCATTTAACTGAAATACTCGTTGGATCATTTCTGCTTCATCATCTTCAATCACCCCTTCTTGATACCCAACCTTCGCTAAAAATCGGATTTCCGCCTCATTGGTGGTAGGAAGTTTTTGACCTTTAGTAAACGGAGCAGTAATTTTTTCCATCAACCACACCAGAGGCGTGAACACAACGGTTAAGAACCGAACTGGTAGAGCCACGAGTAGGGCGATGTTTTGGGAGTAGATCTGACCAAGGGTTTTCGGGACAATTTCCCCAAATACAATAATTAGAAAGGTAAATAGACCTGAAAAAACCCCCAACCAAGCCTCTCCTAAGACCCTAGCAGCAAGGGAACCAATTACGATGCTGCCAACAATGTTGAAGGTGTTGTTGAGAATAACAATGGTAGCTATGGGTCGGTTCATGTTTTTGCGAATCGCCAGTAGTGCTAACACTGCAGGCTGGTTTGACTGCGCTAACTGTCGGACTTTAACGATAGGCACTGAAAACAAAGCCGTTTCTGCCATAGCACAGATGGCTGAACCCAACAGAACAATCAGTACTGTGATAATTACTTCAAACATGGTAAATGTGATTAGGCATGAAACCAATGGCTGGTGCGCTACGCGCAATTGTTACCCGCCTAATCCCTGATTAACTCACCATTATTGATTTAACCGCTAATTAGAAACTTCTGCCAGTTCAATTACACGATCGTCGAGATCCTTGACCAAAAAGTTAAGGGGCTTGAGGGTGCGCACTTTGTATTTTAGGCGTCTCATCTGCACCAGCATCAAAACTTGATCCAAGCACTGATGATCAAAGCACACGTGACGTTGTTGGTTTTTATTGCCCAAGCTAGCTCCGGAAATCACGTGGAGCTGGGTATTCTTCTTTAACTGGTACCATAGCCCATCAGCACCACTGAACTGGGTAGCTTGGGTGGTTCCCAAATTGGTTGACATATATAGGGGGTCAATGCTGGTACTCCCCATGGTCTGCTCGTAATTATAGTAGTAATGTAGGGGGACTTCTGCTGCGGATAACTCTAGCAAGCCTTCATAAAACTGTCGCGCTATTGCCAAATCAGACACCATGATGGTGTGAACTTTTGGAGCGCTGGTCAAAAACATCCACATGGCAAAGGCATAGGCACCTAGGAGCATTACCATGATGCCTTGAGTGGAAAACAGGCTATCTAAAGGCAAAGAGGGTAAAAATGCGCCAAGAGGCAGGGGCGAAGTTAGCCGGGAAATAATATCAACTGATAGAATCATAAACTTAAACAGAGTTAGCAACTGAATAAATTAGTTTAAAGGTCCTTATGAACTTTTTCTCCAATCGTAGGTAATATTATTACCATCAGACATTAGCGTACGCTTTTTCTCAATTTTAGCTTCAACTGAAGGAGCATCGGAGCACCAAAGGTTGTAGACTTGGTATCGGCATCCATCTCCTTCATCTTGAGGTCTAGTGCAGACCTAGGATATTAGGTCCCGACATTGATCTACTCCAATGCCAGTTAACCATCGGCATTTCCCCTTTCTCAACATGAGGGGGTTGTGGTGAGATCAGGATGCATCTAGTCTAATTCTCCTAATTACAGCTTTTATTGAAAGATTGTGCAAATCCCCCATTTTCCTGAATCTAAGCATCCACTTATTAAATCACTGTTTCATCATAGTGATCAGGAATTGCTGACTTTGTTTCAGCGTCATCGGTCTGAAGGGAAGTACTTTACAGCAATTTTCTGTCGCTACAGTCCTATTGTCTATACATTAGTGCGGCACTCAGCGCGATCGCCTGTGCAGGCGGAATATCTATTTGCTCTGACTTGGCGTCACATCTATCACGAACTGGGTGGCATGGATTTGCGGGAGGATTATGGACTAGAGTCAACGTCCTTCCAAAACCAGATCATAAACCTAACGGCGGTTTGTATTAACCAGGCAGACTTGCCACCAGTGGAATCTATTCACTATAACCTTAAGGTAGCACCACCACCCTTGTGGTGTTATCTGGAGATGGCATTGGAACAGCTACCACCAGCGGTGCGGTTGATGGTAATCATGGCTGGGACCTTTCACTGGAGTGAAACGAGAATTGCGGCTTATCTGCAAGCGGAGGGAGAAATGATTACTCCAGCTCAAGTGAGAACCGAACTTCAAGAAGGCTATGAACTGTTGGAAGCTGCTTTACCCGATGATATTCGGGTGGTCTATCTGGGGGTCGAAGCCAAGAATCGAGAAGAATCTGATCTGTTTGCAGTACCGGTTTTGAGTGAATAAAGGGCGGTTAGTTTGCACCCTTGATCGGGGTACTTTGATCATAACTTCCATAATAGCAGAAATGTTGATCAAACGGAGTCTTTTGGTATGGCGAATCGTAGCAGGTTGCTGACTAGTCTTTCCGGAATAATAGCGCTAGCCTTTACCCCATTGGTAATGTTGGCTAGCCCGATGGCTTGGGGTCAGACTCGGAGCATCGACCAACAACTGGCAATCCCTTTAGACAATCTTCGTGACCGCAAAGCAAGAAATCGGGCAGATTTTTTCCTGGAGCAGTCAGAGCTGGCTAAACAGAGTGGTAACTTGAACGAAGCGATCGCGTATTTGTCCCAAGCGGGAGAAATTTATCAGCAAATTGGTGACTTTGAGGGATTGGGTAAAACTTACAATTCCCTAGGTCAGACTTACGCCAAGTTGGGACGCTATCAGGAGGCAGAGCGAGCCTTGCGCCGAGGCTTGGGTGCTGCCCGTTCTCAACAAAGTTTTCAGCCACAGATTTATAGTATAAATAATATTGGAATATTATTGCTGCAAACGAGAAACCTGAAAGCAGCCCAAGAAGCTTTTATGGAAGCACTGACCATTTCCCGTACTATTAAGGATGATGACGGTGAAGGGTTGAGTCTGAATAATCTAGGCTTAGTGGCAGCTCAAGGGGGAAATTATCCCGAGGCGATTAAGTGGTATGAAGCTGCCCTAGTTTTACGGCGTCGCTCTCGGGATAAGTTAGGTGAGACGAATATTCGGAATAATTTGGGAGATGCCTATCTCGCCGCTAGACGGGAAAAAGATGCTTTGTATTCTTACCGCATTGCCCAGATACTGGCTGAAAAAGTTGACAATGTTTTCAATCAGATTCGTGCTATTAAGGGTATAGCTTTAACCCATATCGCTACAGGTAAGAATCGGCAAGCGGTGAAAGCACTGAAGGAATATCTGGCTTTGGCACAAGAACAAAACAATCGCCGTGAAGAGCTAGTTGCTCTAAAGTTGTTTGCCCAGTTATATCAAGACACTGGTAATTTGTTGGAAGCTCGGAGTTTTTATGAAAAAGCGATCGCAGTGGCTCATGCTTTAGGAGATATTCAGGAAGAAACATTGTTGATCAGCGATTTAGCTGAAATTATTTATGTTAGGCATTAGTCCTTAGTCATTAGTCCTTGGTCTTGAATCCAGTTTTTGAGACTAGTATAAGTTGATTGGGCTATCTGTTTTACCTGGTTTTGAAGTTTCCATTTTTGGAAAGCTCTTTCATAGTCTTCGCCCTGTATTTGATAAGTATTCCACGCCCTGAGTGCTATCCACAAACCCCAGAACAATAAAATATATAAAGACCAAGACAGGTAACCAACGTTAATTAGATTGATCGCCACTAAAAAACTATTAACGATTACAAACTTTCCAAAACTTTTTTTAAATTGGCTACGTCGGTAACTATTGAATTCATTACGTTTTTGCTGTTCTTGTTGCTGGGCTAGCCATTCTCGTTCTGCTTCTAAGAGAGTGTGGATTGAAATCCCTAATTCAGCAGCAATTTCGACCAACTGTTCACGGGAAAATTCTTCAACCATTTCCTGACGTGCCAGGGCTAGATTGAGGATTTGCTGGATGTCTTGTTGGTTGTAAGAGTGGGTGATTTTGGTTTCAAAGACGGACATCGTTTAGTCAGTTTCACTAGTAGGAAGGGGGGTAGTGCTTAAAGAAGATGTTGCTCTAAACACGCTTGAGCGGTGCTTAATTTTATTATGCCGATGGAAACACAGAGGGGTCAAACCACCTGCATTCCTAAAACCGCACTAAGCGTGGACGGATTTTACGGCATTTGAGCAATCGGCAAATCTTTTACATTTCGTTACGATAGAACCATGAAAGACGAAACTACTATCGAGTTGCCTTAAGGTAGGTTAATTGTTCATTGCTCTTGGTTGATTGTTGATTGGCAAAAGCGATAAACCCTTTACTGCCAAGGATAACTGGCAATCGTATCATGATCTATTTTTCATGAACTATTTTTTATGAAATGTTAATCATGAACCATACCCTATCTACTACCTTAGAAGCCAACTTGGTATAAAAAAACGTCTTAGGAGAGTTTGAGGTAGTCTGCATGAACGGCAGTATTCGTGTTGGGAATTTATTTGGGATTCCCTTTTATGTGAATCCAAGCTGGTTTCTAGTCTTAGCTTTAGTCACCTTTGATTTCGGAGGTGACTTAGCAAATTTTTCAGGATTGAGCGGTGTTTTGCCATGGTTTTTAGGATTTGTGACTGCACTTTTGTTATTTGCCTCTGTGTTAGCTCATGAACTAGGACACAGCTTTGTGGCGATCCAGCAGGGAATTGAGGTTAAATCTATCACCCTCTTCCTATTTGGTGGTCTAGCTAGCCTGGAGAAAGAATCAAAAAGTCCACTAGAGGCGTTCTTAGTTGCGATTGCTGGTCCAGCTGTTAGTTTGCTACTATTTGCTCTACTATATGCCGTTCAGGCCAATGCCAATCTAGCTAGTTCATTAGCAGCAATTGTTGGACTCCTCGCCTCCATCAACTTGGCTTTAGCATTGTTCAACTTAATTCCTGGCTTACCACTAGATGGGGGTAACATCCTGAAGGCACTGGTTTGGCAAGTTACGGACAACCCACACAAAGGTGTGTTATTTGCTAGCCGTGTTGGTCAGTTCTTTGGTTGGGGAGGAATTATTTATGGAGTGCTTCCAATCCTACTGTATGGTAACTTTAATGGCATCTGGTTTGCCTTAATAGGTTTGTTCTTGCTGCAAAATGCTGGCATGTCTGCCCAATCTGCTATGGTTCAAGACCAGCTAGAGGGGTTGACAGCAGAAGATGCGGTCATTGCCAACAGCCCAATTGTATTGGCTGATTTGTCTCTAAGGGAGTTTGTCAACGAGTACATTATCGGTAAAAATCAGTGGCGCAAGTTTCTAGTAACCGATGAAGCCAGTCAACTGCTAGGAGTTGTGGTAGTGGATGATCTCAAAACTGTTCCTACCTCTAATTGGCCGGTGACTCCAGTAAGAGCACTGATGAAGTCTGTTAAGACTTTTAGAACTGTTCAATCGGATCATTCCCTGTTAGAGGTTGTCAAAATTCTGGAGAAAGAGCAGCTAGATCAGCTACCTGTGGTTAGTGACAAGGGTGTAGTTCTGGGAATTCTGGATACAGCTTCCATTCGCAGTATCCTCGAAGAACGAAAAAAGGCTATTGACGGTAAAAGGTAAAAGGTCATGGGTAATGGGTAACTCAACCAACTCGATCACCCAACTGGACTTGAGTACCCAAATTTTTGGTCAAATTTTTTCAAAAGACTGTGCCATCACTTTCTATCTGAATCGGGGAAGAGCCTCCTGGTCTCAATTGAGCAGCAATTCTACGTCCTGCTGTCCAAGTTCCTCCTTGTAAGACTTTTACTAGTGGCAATTCAGTAGCACTCAGGTTCAGTTGTTGACGAATAGTTGCTGCTATTTGATCTAGCAAACTAACGGTGAGTGCTCGCCACTCAATAATCACTTCGGAGCTGGGTAAGTGAGACTGTTGTAAAATAGCGCTATCCTTGACCTCTAGTAATCCTAGATCTAAACATAAGCCCCCATTGCGATATTCTGCTAAGCTGGTCAACTGATCAAGTTCAGTAATCTCTAAACCCAGTTCCTGCAATGGCTCTAATAGGGAGTAAGTTAACCACTGGGAGAGTTTGTGAAATGGTACATACTCGGAACCGTAGTTATCCCCTTTGAGAGCAGAATGTTGCCACACATCCCCTAAATTGACCCCCGCGATGGATTCTCGTTTTGGCCAAATATCCCCTAATCCTTCCAGGACGGTGCTGAATAGGTTAGTGGCACTCAGAAGGTTGGCCGGTTCACAGGTTGCAGGTTGTAGCTTGGCAGGTTGTAGGTTAGCTGGTTGACAAGTTGCAGGTTGCTCCTGGAGAGGTTGTAAATCTGTCAGTGGCTTGACCCAACTTTGGTTGTCTTGGCAACTTTCAGGGTTCAAGTTGCTAAGCTGCAATCCCTTGGTAACCTGCAACTTATCTAGCAAGTGGTCATTTACCAAGTAATTTACTAAGTTGCCAGGACGAGGATTGACTTTGCCAAACATATGTGGTAAGCCCACGAGGGCTTGACCTAAGCGCTGTAGTAAGGCTAGCCTACCGTCTATGCCTATGAGTGGATTGGTTTGACTGACCTGGAATCCCTGGGCTAAGTGGTGGGCGCTCAAGGATTGAAGTCCTTTGGCATCGACTTGCCAAGGTAGGTCTGGGTCGCTGGAGAAAGCTCCCTGACAGAACATGCGGAAACTAGCAACGGCTAATCCTTCGGAACGGCGAAACACTAGTCCGGTTTCTGCTTCATGATACTGCCAATTGCTGCCAGCCCCAGCATCGAGTAGGACACTAATGATGACTAAGTCGAATTTGGTTTGGGCTTTTTGGAGTGGAGTGAATCCTACTAATTTCTGGTCTAGTTCCCGAAGACGAGGGACATTCCCTACCTCAAAATGCCGCCAGCGACTATGAAATGGAATCTGGAAATCGGGGTAGTGCTGGTGCATAACCTCGATGACATAGTTAGCTACTTGCTCTAGCTTGGTTAAATTGCAGCGAAAGTACTGCAACTGGTCAGCAGTAGCTAAGGTGAAAATGCGATCGCATCTCTCCCGAATTGCCCATGGGCTTCTTAAGTAAGCGATTAACTGCTGTTGTGCATTATCCACAGGTGACATAGGTAACTCGGAATGAGGGAATAGGCAATTCGGGGGTGAGTATTGAGTATTGACTATTGTGACTATTGACTTTAAGGACTAATCGCCTAAACCACGTCCTTGAATTTCAGCCAATGCGATCGCATCTAGTTCAGTTGTATGTTCAGTGTAATAACCAGCAGCTTTTTTGGCAGCGATTTCTACTTGGGCATCAGCGGGAATCAAGTGTTCTGGAATGGGAATGCGCTGAATAATCTCAATACCGGATTGAACGATAGCGTTATATTTCATATCGCTCATGGAGACAAAACGGTCAATTCGTTTAATTCCCAGCCAATGGAGCACATCAGGCATTAGTTCTTGGAAGCGGATATCTTGAACCCCAGCCACACACTCTGTACGGTTGAAGTAGGCATTAGCGCTATCACCTCCTTCCTGACGTTTCCGGGCATTATACACTAAAAACTTAGTTACTTCACCTAAGGCGCGACCTTCTTTACGGAAATAAACAATGACACCTGTACCTCCACCTTGGGCTGTCTGGACACAGACTTCTAGACCATGGACTAGATAGGGACGACAGGTGCAGATGTCGGAACCGAAAACATCGGAACCATTACATTCATCATGAACTCGTACAGCCAGCAGTCGATTGGGTTCAGTAATGGCTGCCACATCACCAATTAAATAGACAGTGATGCCACCAATGGGGGGTAAGAATACCTTTAAATCGGGGCGGGTGATCAGTTCCGGGAACATGCCACCGGTTTGCTGAAATAGAGCACGGCGCAGGTAACTTTCTTGAATGTTCAATCGCTGGGCAATTCCCGGTAGATACCAAACCGGGTCAATTGCTACTTTAGTGACTACTAAACTACCATCGTTTTTAATAATTTTGCCATCAATTGCTAAACGGTTTTTCTCTACAGCATCCTGTAGTTCTGGCATATTGATATGAGCTTTGGTGATAGCAATTGTGGGTCTAATGTCGTATCCCTGCTGATATAAATCGCTATAAACTTCACCTACCATCGCCCCAAAGGGGTCGAGAGAAACAATCAAATTAGGGTCAGTCCAACTGGGATGAGGACCAATTGGGACAATGGGCGCAGTGTTGGTGAGATCCGGGCGGTGATTAGGCTGGAGTGTACCACTGGCTACGGCTAAAGCTCGATACACTGAATAGGAGCCTGAGTGAGTACCAATAACATTCCGATGAGCTGAGTTAACTAAGGTACCGACAATGGGTCCTCGTTTGAGGGGGTCACTTTCTCCCCAGTTAATTGCTGGAGAATTTAATCTAGAAGAGCTAGGATGGGAGGTTAAAACAATATGCTTGGGTTTGCTGATAGTTGTTAAATCTTCCATTAGAGTTACTCTGTAGAATGCACCAACAAGTGTCTAGGTCTTAGATGCTAAGACTTAGTTAATAGGGATAAACTACTATAGTAACAATTTCTAACAGAAGTATAAGTATTTTCTATTGATCTTGCTCTTGTGGGGAAGAATTGCGGAACCAGTGCCTTGAGCTGTAACATACAAAAAACTAAATTACGCCACCATGACTCCAAGCTCAGGGGTTTCGTATTTTTGGATTTCTCAGATTTTTAGCGTCCGCGCCCTTACCTTAGCAGCATTCATATTATGTATGAAGAAATTTCGCATTCTCTGTTTTCTCTTGTCGCTCTTCTTGGTCATCTTTGCTGTTGCCAGGATTTCTTCTGCCCAGATAACCGATCCCATTCCCGAACCAATTAAAAAGTCAGAACTCTCTGTCAGATTGGAAGAAGTTGTTCAAATTCCCAACAGTGGAACTGGAAGAAATAAAGCTGCTCGCTTGAACCTGCTTACCCATGCAGGAGATGGTACCAGACGATTATTTGTTAACGATATGCGTGGCAAGTTGTATGTCATTGTTGACGGCACTGCTACTGTTTATATGAATCTGAAAAAATTAATTTGTGCAGACTTTACTTATGAAACTCCTCAACAGGGCTTCGCTTATTTTGCTTTTCATCCAGAATTTGCTGACAATGGAATTTTTTATACTGTAACTAGCGAAGTTAAAACTGGCGGTACTCCTGACTTACCCGTTACCAAACCAATTATTGACAATAACAATAACATTATCGAAAGTGCCCACCACGATGTAATTCGCGAATGGAAGGCAACAAACCCTTCTAGCAATACTTTTGTCGGAACATCCCGTGAGATTTTGCGCATTGAAGAGCCTTACCCAGATCATAATGTTGGACAATTGGGCTTTAATCCCAATGCTAAACGAGGGGATGATGATTATGGTTTACTCTACATTGCAGTAGCTGATGGCGGTAGTGATGGCTACCCTGTTAGCGATACCGATCCCTTGGATAATGGACAGGATCTGGGAACACCGCTGGGCAAAATTCTCAGAATCGATCCCTTTGGCAAAAATAGTGTTAATGGTCAATATGGTATTCCTCGTGATAATCCTTTTGTTACAGATGAAGAGCCTAAAACCTTGGGTGAAATCTGGGCTTATGGACTGCGTAATCCCCATCGTTTTAGCTGGGATACTGGTGGCGAAGGCAAAATGTTGATTGCTGATACTGGTCAGGCTTTTATTGAAGAAGTTAATCTTGGTATCAAAGGAGCTAACTATGGTTGGGGCGAGCGGGAAGGTACTTGGGTTATAAAGGAAAATAATGAAAATGTTTTGTTTGCATTACCCAAAAACGATCGCTCCTATGGCTATACTTATCCCGTTGCCCAATATGACCATGACATCCCCCCCGACATAAAAGGCTTCTATGGAATTGCGATCGCTGGTGGTTATGTTTATCGGGGCAAAGCAATTCCTGAATTAATCGGTCAATACATTTTTGCTGATTTCGCTCATGATGCAAGATTTTTCCACGTTCCTGTAGATGAACTTGTCAATGGCAAACAGGCAAAAATAAAAGAACTCAGACTCTTTGACGGAGAGCAAGAAGCTTCTTTTCTCGAAATCATTGGTAAAAAACGCTCTGATGTGCGATTCGGGGTGGACGAAGAAGGAGAAATCTATGTGACATCAAAACAAGATGGTAAAGTTAGGAAACTCGTTCGTTCACCAAAATCCCCTATTGACCAGAATAGTTTGGAATAATGATGGTTATGGAATTCACCTTATTGTAGGTTAGGTTGAAGGATAAAACCGAACAGGAGCCAGAGAGCGATAGGTTTTGGTATCGCTCTACCCATCCTACAAATTATTATTAATCTGAATTCTGAATTCTATACTCCTACTAAGTCTCTGATGAATGCAGGAGAATAGGTATGACTTTCTAGGGCATCCCTTTAATCTTAAGACGGATACGATAAAGACTGTTTCTTGCTGTAATGTAAAGGGTTTGGTAGTCACTGTCGCCCCATGCTAAATTAGCAGGCGCTTCTGGTGTTTCAATAATGCCAAGTAGATCCCCTTGTGGTGAGAAAATCCAAACTCCTCCTGGTCCAGTGCTGTAAACATTTCCTTGGATGTCTACCTTCATACCATCTGCTGCCCCCTCTTTACTAGGAGGTTTCAGTTCGGCAAAAAGTTTTCCATTCTCTAACATCCCGTCTGGCTTGACATCAAAAACCCGAATATGACCTCTTTGTGAATCATTCACATATAATTTAGTTTCATCTGGGGAAAAGACAATACCATTAGGGCGAACAAAGTCATCAACTAGCAGGGTTAGTGTGCCATCTGGTGCTAGGCGATAAACACCATAAAACCCTAATTCTTCTTGTTCGGATTTGATGCCATAGGGAGGATCGGTAAAATAGATGCTACCATCTGATTTGACTGCTAGATCGTTGGGACTATTCAGCCGCTTCCCTTGGTAGTGACTAGCTAGAGTTACGATTTTTCCATCTTTCTGTGTTAGGGATAGACGACGATTACTATGTTCAGCAGTAACTAAACGCCCTGAGCGGTCTAAAGTATTACCATTAGCATTGCCAGAAGGTTGACGAAAAATCTCGGTTTTTTGCTCTGGTTGCCATTTATAAATAGTATTAGCTGGAATATCACTAAATAGCATAAATCCGTCGGGATGCCAAACAGGTCCTTCAGTAAATTTAAAACCTCCTGCTACCTTTTCAACTTGAGTATTGGGAGCAATAATTTTTCCTAGATTATTTTGTTTGGTGTAAAATTTATAAACCATTAGGTGTCGATAAGTTTCACCTGGATTCAAGATAATCGAAGGAAAGTTAGGCTGATTGACTGAGTCAGGAAAATGTTGTGTCTCTAGGCACAAACCTTGATGATTTGTATAAACAACATCTCCTTTCCCCACAGTTCTAAGCTTAGGAAGATTTCCAGAAAAAAACTGTATTCCTGGCTGATTAGTGTGAAGCTCCATCACCCGACCAGATTTTGGTTCATATACAGTAGCTGCCAGTTTGATTTTTTCTGATTCTCCATTCAAAACATAATTGAGGTCGTAACCTCCTGGATAGTTTTGCTTTAGGGTATTTCTAAGCTGATTAATGCCATCTCCAATCAACTGAGGCTGAGTAAAGTCGTAGGGTGTATCTTTAACTGATTTAATCTCTCCTGTAGGGATTCGCTGTTCGTTGTTAGGCGTATATCTATCGGCATTGATCGTTAAATATTGTCCTAGAATATTTCCAGAAGCATGACCAGCCAAGTTCCAATATGAATGATTCACCAAGTTGACAGGAGTAGGTTTGTTAGTGGTAGCAGTCATTTCCAGCTTTAACTCATTATCGTTAGTCAGAGTGTAAATAGCTGTAACTGTCAAATCACCTGGATATCCTTCTTCTGAGTCAGCACTCAGATAAGTTAGTTTTAGTGCCTGTCCTTGGCTACTGTTAATTGGTTCAGCATTCCAAACCACTTTGTCAAAACCTTTGTTACCACCATGGATGTGATGGGAACCGGCATTAGCAGCTAGATCATACTTTTGACCATTGAGAGTGAACTGAGCATCTTTAATCCTATTAGCGACGCGACCAACAATTGCACCATAATATAGGTAGCGCTTAGCCGCCAAATAATCTTCTAGACTATCAAATCCCAGCACTACATCGTCTAGCTCACCGCTGTTGTCAGGCAAGTGTAATTCAGTAAGAGTCGCACCATAGTTGGTTATCTTCGCTACTAAACCATTAGTATTGGTTAAAGTATAGAGATAAACGTTTTGACCATCTTTAGTCTGGCCAAATTCAATCTTCGTTACACTGTTGTTTTCTTTGTTCTGGTAGTTATTTGCTGTGGCGTAAGATTGCTCAGGGTTAAATCTCTTGTATAAATCTGATTTTACTAAAAGTACAGTCATTACCATTGCGGTAAAGACTGTACTTATTTTTGTTAACATTGAGCTAGTAAGCATAGTTGATTTTTTAGTAATTAATTGTCATCTATTATAACTATTTTTTTTAAAGTAATATAAGAGAGGGAAAAGTTTGTAATTATTTAGCTATCAGTTATCAGCTATCAGCTATCAGCTATCAGTTATCAGCTATCAGTTATCAGTTATCAGCTTATAGGCTATGGGCAAGCTGTCTCGATGCAATAGCGAGCAGGGAAAACCTTCAATACCGCTTAGGTGCGCTTACAGTCGTCGAATTAAATTCGCCACGGGTCGCACCTCTGCATCCCTGAAAGCCCCGTGGAAACCTCCAAGACCGGGCTGCCTCCCCAAAACTGGGCTGCATCGCTTCTGAGTAAGACTTCTAGAATTTAGATGGGTTTGCCCTGGAATTATAGTTGAGGACATAGTATAGCGTTTGTCTCTCCCATGAGGTACAAACCGATCCCCCGTTGGTACCCCTTAAAAAGGGGGACTTTGAGGTTGATAAGCGTACCTCATAAATGTAATAAACGCTATATCCCTCTTCTGTCACTCTCCGGAATCAATGAGTAACAAATAAGCCATATTATCCAGAATACAAAAAGGTTTGACATTGATTAATTTCCCTAATGAGCTGATTTAATCCCAGCAATAACTTGGTATTAGGCTGAGTGTTGGTAATTTCTCCAGCAGTGGTAGATTTTTTCCCCATACCCACTTGAGCCACAACCAACAGCAACCCAAAGGCTACTATAACGCCTATGCTGATCAGAATTTGTTTCAAAATCTGTTCTCCTAATTGATTATCAACGCCAGAGCTTATTTTCTAAATCCCGCACCTGACGCTCCAGACGGTCAATACGACCTCGCAATTCATCCATTTCTGATTGGCGAGGAACCCCTAAATCCTGCAACATATTGCGCAACTGCCGTTCCATGTTGCTCTCAAAGTTACCCTGCTCTGACTTGATCTGATTCATCAGATCATCTACAAAAGCGGTAGCTTGGTCGGAGTTAATTTTACCATCTTTAACCCATTCATCACTTACCTCTCGCAGTTTTTCGGCAACCATTGAGGTTGTGCCAACCCCAACCAACAATAACTGCTTGAGCCAGTCGTTATTATCCATAATTGTTATCCTGTTATCCTGTTATCCTGTCACTCGGCACTTTATGGGGCTGGGATCAGCTAGGCTTTCCTATGATTGGAGAAGTTTCATTGATTCCCAGCCTACAGTTCTATTCTGTGACATCTTTCCTAGAACAGGAGAAGAGGGAGAACAGTCGGAGGAGAACGGAAGAGGTGCAAGAAGGTTATATATAAAGCAACCTAAATATAAAGCAAGCTAGTGACATACTCCCACACTGACTCGTTGAGTTCAGTGTGGGCTTCTTGCCAACTCCACCTATCGGTATCGGCTTTCGCCGACGCTGCGCGAACGGATACTCGGCAAGCTTTATTAACGATACGGTCAGAAGTTACCGCAAGAAGAGTGGAGCCTTTATGGTTAGCAGGCTATGCATAAAAGGGTTAAAACTTTATGATTAAGGCTCCACTCTTCTAAGGTTTCGTCTCCGGGATGCCCCTCCGCACGCCTTACAATACAGAAAAGTTCGATTTTAAAGCACGTAGGTGGCGGTTAGCTCTTAATTTGTCTTCCCTACTACTTTCATTATAGACGATCTCAAAACGATGAATCGCGGTCTTAGCTAAAACGCTTTGGTGAATCAGTGGTGATGGTGATGGTGATGATGGTGCTCTAATGCCTGCACAGCTGCCAACTGGGGGTTGATAGATAGAGCATTTTCTGATATAAGTACCTCAATTTGAGGATTAGCCCACTCCGCTGCCATCTGTAAAAATTCTGGATGATCATTAACACAGGGCATCTCTACGTAGGTAACCTCTGAGTTACGACGTTTTAGAGCGTGAACAATGTGATGCACATCTAACAGGGTTTCGTGATTCTCTGTGGCAAAGCCAATAGGCATAAACACAATCGCTTTAGCCCCTAAGTTAATCAGGTTCTGGGCTGCTAATTCCGCGTGAGGCTGAGTCCACTTAATTAAGGGAGTTTGGTGGTTAAGCCAGCCCACAGAGATTAGGGGATACTTATACATCAACTGTTCCCTTACTGCCTCATACAATGCCTGACTTTCGTCAATCCCAGAGACAAATCCTTTAGCTTCGTGGGGACAGCCATGGTTCATCAGGACAATGCCAATTTGGGAGGGCAGATAGGCTTGAGCTAAATCGGTAGTAATTTTCTCTTCCACCAATCGAGCAGTTAGATTAATGTATTCTGGTTCGTTATAGAAAGACGGGATGTAACGCAATCCGTGAACCCAGTGTTGATCTCCATCCTCTAATTTACCTAGGGCTTTATTGACTTGTTCCACCGCAATACCGCTAGTAAAGATGGAATCCACCACTAGCAGGGGATAGATCAGCAGTTTTTGGAAACCTTGCGCCTTAATTTCACTGAGGACTTGTTCTGGCAGAAAGGGAGCGCAGAAGTTAAAGGCTTTGAATACCTTCACCTGATCGCCCCATTTAGCTTGCAGTTGTTTTTCAATACCTGCCCGTTGCTGTTCAAAAATCTTGTTGTGGGGTGAAATAAAGTTGTCATGCTGGTGCCCCCACTCGTGGAAGTCAAACATTGCCAATATTTTGGCTAAGGGTGGATAGATCCAGTTGGGGACTGGGGCAAATTTGGCAGTGAGCAAGTTTAAGGCTTGTTCGTTGTAGTTGGCGAAGTCTTCATAGCTTTCGACTTCTCCATAACCCATGAGTAAAACCGCAACTCGCTCGTGACCATGGGTTGGGGAAGGTTTTACTGATTGAGATTTTTCTGGAGTGGCAACCACTTGGTATTCCTGCTGGCTAAAGGTCGATTGCTGGGGTATCCCTGCCTTGTTTTTGGTGGAGAATGTACCCCTGGCATTTATTAGGCTAACATCCCCCATGGGGGGATATAAGAGGTAGCACAATACTCTGGAAAGTTCGGTAAAGATACTAATAACAAAATCTCGATTAGGTTATAATAGGATGTCTGGTCTTAATTAAATCTTATTAAATGAGCTGATCAGTTCGAGATTAGCCCACTAGCCTCTACCAAAGGCGCAAGTGTCGTCCTGTGGGCGAAGCCAGTGGGGGACTTTGGGACGGAGAGCTCAGTTCAGGTTTTGTCTAATAAATTATAATGGACATAAATTGGGGTGAATTTATGTCTATTTGATAACCAAAGCCGAAAATGCCCTTGGTTATTGACAGTAGACCAAAAGCCTGATTGAAATAGAGCAATTAAAATCAGATAAGGTCAGAAACTTGGCGGTGGGGCATCCCGTCAATAGTAAAGCTTGTCGAGTACCCGAATGCGGATCGGTTTCCTTAAGGAAATGGCGATAGCTGGGGTTGGCGAGAAGCCCACACCTACCCCCGAACCCCAACAGGTGTGGGAGATGTCACAAGTAGGACAACGCAATGTCGGTGTAAACAGCACAATGCTGACGTGCTTGTACATCAACAGGAGGCATAGTCATTAAAACCAAATCAAACTAGGACAAACAACGCACATGCTCAGTCAGAAAACAAAAACTACAGATATAGGATTCACTCACGAAGATTTTGCTGCCCTTCTGGATAAGTATGATTATCATTTTAGCCCAGGGGATATAGTTCCGGGTACGGTATTCAGTCTAGAGCCGAGGGGCGCTCTGATTGACATTGGTGCGAAAACCGCCGCCTATATTCCGATTCAGGAAATGTCAATAAATCGAGTTGATAATCCTGATGAGGTTTTACAATCCAACGAAACACGGGAATTTTTCATCCTGACCGATGAAAATGAAGATGGACAGTTGACTCTCTCTATCCGTCGCATTGAGTATATGCGAGCGTGGGAGCGAGTGCGCCAATTACAAGCGGAGGATGCTACGGTGCGTTCTCTGGTATTCGCCACTAACCGTGGTGGAGCGTTGGTACGTATTGAAGGGTTGCGCGGTTTTATTCCTGGTTCTCATATTAGCACTCGGGCAGCCAAGGAAGATTTGGTGGCCCAAGAACTGCCCCTAAAATTTCTGGAGGTAGATGAAGACCGTAATCGTCTGGTACTATCCCACCGTCGTGCTCTAGTCGAGCGCAAGATGAACCGCCTAGAAGTCGGAGAGGTGGTGATTGGCTCAGTACGAGGAATCAAACCTTACGGTGCATTCATTGATATTGGCGGGGTCAGCGGATTGCTGCACATTTCCGAAATTTCCCATGATCATATTGATACGCCTCATAGTGTGTTTAATGTCAATGATGAACTAAAAGTGATGATCATTGACTTGGATGCTGACCGAGGTCGGATTTCTCTGTCAACAAAGCAGTTAGAGCCAGAACCGGGAGATATGATTAACAACCGGGAAGTGGTCTTCGAGAAGGCAGAAGAAATGGCTCAGAAGTACCGGGAGAAGATGCTAGCACAAAAGCAAGGTATAACTCCAGAAAGTATGACTCCACAAGAGTCCCCAGAGCCACAAGAGTCCCCAGAGCCTGTTCAGGCTCAAGAGCCCCAAGAGCCTGAACAGGCTCAAGAGTCCCAAGAGCCCCAAGAGCCCCAAGAGTCCCAAGAGTCCCAAGAGCCTGTTCAGGCTCAAGAGTCCCAAGAGCCTGTTCAGGCTCAAGAGTCCCAAGAGCCTGTTCAGGCTCAAGAGTCCCAAGAGCCTGTTCAGGCTCAAGAGTCCCAAGAGCCCCAAGAGTCCCAAGAGTCCGAAGAGCCTCAAGAAGACGCAGTGCCAGAGGGAGAGTTTGTAGCAGCTGCCATCGACGAGTAACAACCAGGTGCAGCCACAAGAATTAGCCGTTAGCTGAGGCTAATGGCTAATCTGTATTGATGGCCCTGTTCCGGAACAAGAGCAAAGAAATTGGCAGGTGCGAATCTTGATCAACTAGCTAGTAGAATAAAGTTGATTAAAATAAACAACGGCATAAACCCTTGGTAAGCATTCGTTGTGGGAAGGTGACTTTCCCCAATATTGAAGCAGTCATATTTGATAAAGACGGTACCTTAGAGGATTCACAAGTTTATTTAAGAGAACTAGCCTATAAGCGATCGCGTTTAATTGATGCCCAAATCCCTGGTATTGGAGAACCCCTCCTGATGGCCTTTGGTGTCCAAGATGACACCCTTGACCCTACCGGGTTAATGGCAGTAGGTAGCCGTCGGGAAAATGAAATTGCTGCTGCTGCTTATATTGCTGAGACTGGTCGGGGATGGTTAGAGTCATTGGCAATCGCTGGTAGTGCCTTTGTTGAAGCCGAGAAGTACTTGCAAGATGCGGCTGGAACTTCCCCAATGTTTGCCGGTAGCCTGGAAGTCCTTAAATTCCTCTCAGAAGCTGGTTTAAAGCTAGGTATTCTCTCAGCAGACTCTACGGCTGGTGTAAAAGCCTTTGTCCATCGACACCAGCTAGACCCCTATATCCAATTACAGCAGGGTGTGGATTCTGAAATCAGTAAGCCTGATCCCAGGTTGTTCATACAAGCGTGCCAATCTTTAGGGGTAAAACCTGCTTCGGCCCTAATGGTAGGAGATTCAGCAGGTGATATTGAGATGGCAAAAGGTGCTGGTGCAGCGGGTTGCATTGGTATTTGCTGGGGAAAGCCAGAAGCTGCCCATTTAGAGGGAGCTGATATAGCGATCGCGAGCCTGGATGACATTAAAATTATTTAAAAACATATTGGTACTTATTAATTGAATTCCTTATGTTCGGTTGTTCGCCTTTGGCGAACAACCTGCTAACCTGCTAACCTGCTAACCTGCTAACCTTCAACCTGCTCACCTGATCGAGTGATTATTTCAATCCTGGTAAGTCCAAATTTGCCACGACTTTTGTAATCGCATCCCGACTGGCTTCGGCACCAAACCCCCAAGCCAGGAGGACGCCATAGTCACCCCAGAGGTTAGCGCCAAAGGTGGATTTATAGGTGTATAGCTCAATGAAGCCACTACCAGCAAGCAGGACAATTGCGATCGCATAACTGATTGCAGAGAAAATCCAAAGGCGAATCTTTGCTAGTCTTGGCTCTTGGATAACTATGCGTGGTGTCTCGATCCCTGGTGCTCTCTGCAATAATTCAGGTTGGGTGATGAGAAAGCCTAACTTAGTGGAGTTAGGTGGTATTTGTTTGACTAGTAGAGTGATCGCTTTTTCGATTTGACCATTCAACTCCTGAGCAGCTTTTTTATCGGTAGGTTCGAGATTATTCAACTTACTGCGCAAATTCTTTTGCTGACGTTGCCAACTCTGTAACTCTTGTGTTGATATTGTGGTTTCCAGCAGCAAGTTGTCCAAGTCCCTGAGTTTAGCATCCAGTTGCAGGTATTTATTAATCTGTTTTGCACAGTCATCTAACTGCTCATACAAGTCTTGAGGATTTTGGTCAGGTGCCTCTCGGATTGCCAGTGGCAAATTACGGCGTACTGACTGTAGATAAGGGGGGTCAAGATCAGGAGTGGTGGGTATTTTTTCTTCCAGGGTTTGAGAATAGTTCAGGAGTGCTAGCCAGTCTTCACGACCTTTGCGCCATTTCAGCCACACTGACTCTGCTTGGGTAATTGCCTGATTACCATCGTTCCAACGTTCCCCCTGCAAAGCCATCTCGACATCTAGCAGATGGGCTTCAATTCGGGTCTTGAAGGGATTTGGTATTGAGTTGAATTGATCGACTAGTGATGTTTCAGCTAACTGGGGGTCACTGCGCAGTTGGGTACGCAATTGACCAACCCGCACCAGAATTTTGTCCCGTAGTTTCCCTCGATTACGGTAGCTGGACACAGCTATGCTCAATATAACCCCAATGGATATGACTGCCAGAGGTATGGGGAAGGGGTCTTTGATTCGGACTGTTAATGGTACGCTTAGTTCAGTTTCTGAGAACTTGATCAGGAATTCACCACTAAATTCTCCACTTTTGGGGGCATCATCTAATTGAAACTGGATCGGGAGAGATAGTAGACTATTGGCCTCAATCTCCTTGTCTGGTAAAGTAGGCTGAATCAATTTAGCGGGGAAAATTTCTTGGCCATCCTGAGTATTCAGGTCTAGGGAGATGATTTGTAAATCCTTGACGGCGTTAGTCGTGCGCAAGAGTAAGCTGCGGCTTGTGCTAGAACCCCTGGTACCTGCTACAGTCATACTTTTAGGGGTGATGGTGAGATCAGCTTGGGCAAGGGCTGGTGGGGCCGATAGGAGTATTAAAATTGGGAGTATTAAAGCAATTAGAGGGCGTTTAGCCCAGTAATGGTGTTTAATCATACCTGTCTTAGTCAAGTGTGACCTCCGATTGTTGATCTGGTACTAAAGCTTAATATAGACCCATAATTGAGAGTAAAATTGGTGATGGTACCTGACAAAAGGCAATAAGCAATAGGTAACAGGCATGCTAGCAATAGGCAACAGGCAACAGACAACAGGGGATAGGGGATTTAACGAATGATTAATCATTAATGATTAATCAATTATATAGCGTTAATTATAATAATCAGATAGATTCAATACCTTGTAAGCCTGCTGGAGACCCCCAATACCGCACTACCTAACGACTCCCGACTCCCGACTAACGACTCCCGACTCCCGACTCCCGACTCCCGACTCCCGACTCCCTAAAACTCAAGACGAAAGTCCCTTACCCGATTGATAACTGCTACAATAGTAAGGTTGTGTTCTGCGATATTGGAATTGATTGAGCGCTACACCCTACCCGAGATGGGGGAATTGTGGACGGATACCTACAAGCTCAAAACCTGGCTTCAGGTGGAAATAGCTGTTTGTGAAGCACAAGCGGAACTGGGTAAGATTCCTAGTGAAGCTGTAGAGGAAATTAAGGCAAAGGCGAATTTTGACCTCAAGCGGGTGCAAGAGATTGAGCGAGAAGTCCGCCATGACATGATTGCCTTTCTGACTAATGTGAATGAGTATGTAGGGGATGTGGGACGCTACATTCACTTAGGCTTGACTAGTTCCGATGTTTTAGACACTGCCTTGGCACTGCAACTGGTTGCTAGTCTAAATCTTATTCTCGAACAGATCGAGAAGCTTGCTCAAGCGATTCGCTACCAGGCACAACAACATCGCTACACGGTAATGATTGGTCGTTCTCACGGAATTCATGCTGAACCAATTACCTTTGGTTTTAAGCTGGCCGGTTGGTTAGCAGAAGTTTGCCGCCATCGCGATCGCTTAGTGGCTCTGCGTCAAAACATATCTGTGGGCAAGATTTCTGGTGCTGTGGGAACCTATGCCAATATTGATCCTCAAGTGGAAGCGATCGCATGTCGAAACCTGTCACTGCAACCTGATACTGCCTCAACCCAAATTATTTCCCGCGATCGCCATGGTGAGTTTGTCCAACAGTTAGCTCTGTTAGGGGCAACCATTGAACGGTTTGCTGTGGAAATTCGCAATCTCCAAAAAACTGATGTCTTAGAAGTAGAAGAATTCTTTTCTAAAGGACAGAAAGGTTCTTCTGCTATGCCACACAAACGTAATCCAATTCGTTCTGAACGGCTAAGCGGGATGGCACGAATTCTGCGGAGTCATGCGGTGGCTGCTTTAGAAAATGTTGCCCTATGGCATGAGCGGGATATTTCTCATTCCTCTGTAGAACGAGTGATTCTGCCAGATGTGTGTATTTTAACTCACTTCATGTTAGTGGAAATCACAGATTTAGTGAAACACTTGTTAGTTTATCCAGAAAATATGAAGCGGAATATGAATGTTTATGGCGGTGTCGTCTTTAGCCAAAAGGTGTTGTTAGCCTTAGTAGAAAAGGGGATGACTCGAGAAGATGCTTACAGTATTGTTCAGTCTTGTGCCCATCAAGCCTGGAATAAACCTGAGGGAGACTTCTACAATTTAATTACTAAGGATCCTCAAGTTACTAGTAAGCTAACCCCTTCAGAAATAGAAGAATGTTTTAATCCCCAGCACCATTTGCAACATTTGGAAGAGGTTTATCAACGGTTGGGAATCTAGCTCGCTTTCAGCGGTTTTCAATTCGGTCAGGTACAACTCTCTGGGTTTTAGGGAGTAGGGAGCAGGGAGTAGGGAGTAGGGAGTAGGCAGGGCGTTGCTTAATAATGGAATGATTTTAATAGTTTTGTGCAATGGGCATCAGGCGTGGAACTGGCATCTTGCCAGTTTCATGCTTATTTTCGGGCGGGCAGGATGCCCATTCTACTCCTATTCATTGCTTGATTCAGCAACGCCTATTTTTTTCCTTTTTCCCTGTTCCCTGTTCCCTACTCCCTGCTCCCTACTCCCTACTCCCTTTTCCGATCAATCCTATGTTCACCTATCAAATACAAACGCTATAGAATAGTAAGTATACCTAAATCATTTCCCAAGATGAGGTTGTCATGACCCAGAGCTTAGAGCGAAAAGGTCTAACTATTTCGTTACCGGATCATACTCAACTACCAGAATCCAATGGCGAATTTGTGAAGAACTTCCATGAGCATCCCCAAAGCATTATTTTAACTGATTCTATTGAACCGGTTCTCCAGAAAATTCATCCCGACAAACAATACGCTATTGGTCAAGACTCAGGTATCTATTGGCGGATTACAGAACCTTTAGAAAGAGGAGCAGAAGCTCCGGATTGGTTTTATGTACCGGGAGTACCTCCTTTGCTAGATGGTAAACTTCGTCGTTCCTATGTACTTTGGCAAGAACACCTAGCACCTCTGATTGCTCTGGAATTTGCTAGTGGTAATGGAGACGAAGAAAGGGATTCTACTCCTTTATCTGCTACTGGGGAAGAAAAAACTAAACCAGGTAAATTCTGGGTTTATGAACAAATTATTCGCATTCCCTACTACGGCATCTATATCTTTGATACTGGAGAGTTAGAGGTCTATCATCTAGTTAATGGTAAATATCACCAGATGAAGACTAATGAAAGGGGACATTATCCTATTGAACAGTTAGGGGTAGAATTAGGTGTATGGGAAGGCTCATATCAGAATCTTAATCAGAATCACTTGTGGCTAAGGTGGTGGGATACGGAAGGTAATCTACTGCTGATGGGCAGTGAACGAGCTGAACAAGAAAAACAACGGGCTGAACAAGAAAAACAACGGGCTGAACAAGAAAAACAACGGGCTGAACAAGCTGAACGTTCACAACGAGAGGCTATTCCTAAGCTATTGGCAATGGGACTAACAGTGGAGCAAGTGAGTTCAGCGTTAGGCTTATCTATTGAGGAAGTAGAAAATGAAGAATTTAGAATTTAGAATTTAGAATTTAGAATTAATTTCGTAGGGTGCGTTAGGGACGGGCTCGCACTCATTTTCAGCCTCGTCGTCACCGTTGGAAAAGCCCGTTCCGTAACGCACCACCGGGTCAAACTACTTTTAGGTGCTACACCTAACCGAATTTTACTTATCCCTAAACTGGTTCAACCAATTGGTCAAATCCACTTCGGTTTCAAAATCTAACAAGGCTTCTCCTAAATCCTCCAACTGGGAAAAGGATAACTGCTCAATTTGATTTTGTAATTGGGGATTTATTTCACCGAGGCGACGGTTAAGTAGACGGATAATTAAATTAAGCTCATTGCGCTTTCCTTGTTCTAATCCCTGTCCTAATCCTTGTTCTAATCCTTGTTTTAATCCTTGTTTTAATCCCTGTTCTAATCCTTGTTCTAATCCTTGTTCTAATCCTTGGCGAATAATCCGTTGATAAACTACTGACTCTTGCATCATATCCTCCCGAAAATAAGCTTGAATTAACTGCTCATCAAATTTCACCCCAGCCAACAGTTGCACGCACGCAGATAAGTTACGCTGCTGTTGTCTATCTTCAATCATATCGATTCTGGCTGCTACCTGGGATAGCAAGGTTTCTGGCACTTCAGTTTGTGCTAATACGGCCAAGGGTAGTAACCCTGGGGTGGTAAGTAATGGTTGTGGATCACATTCCCAAATCCGAATTACCCGGTAGCGGAAGGATAGGTTCCTCTCAGTAAATTGATTCACAAATACTCCCGCTAATCGGGTTGGTTTCAGAAAAATTATTACCTGCTCAATATCACAGCGGTACTGGCGATATAACCTTACCCAATAATCGAGCATCCGCAGGGGTAAGGGAGGTTCAGATTGGGGTAAGGTTTGAAATTCCAAATGCAAAATAGCATCAGCAACTCGCACAAAAAACAAGGCATCTGCCCGAATTGGTTCTGTGCTTAATTCGGTGTTGAGAATTTCGATATCCTCTGCTGGTTCTTGGTTAAACAACCAACGGGTAAAGGCTTGGGGATATTGTTCAACTAAATATTTTAGGGTACTGTCGTAAGTCATTACACATCTGGTTAACTAATCGAAAGCAGTGTTTCTAGCCACAAATTCGACGACTCGAACCTATCCCAAATCATCTTCAATCAACCCAGGGAAAGGTATGTCGGAAATATCGGCTACTTAACTAACTCTTTAAATCCCAGTAAATCCCGACAATCATTAACGGTATATCGGGGGATAAAAACCAGGGAAACTTATGGCTATTGTTGGGGAATATTATTCTATTTTATCACAGTTATTAGCCATAATGTTACTTTTGATTTAGTTAATAACTTTAAGAGTTTTTTCGCTACAATCGGGAGGGATTAAATTCAGTTAAATATATAGATCCCCCCTAACCCCCCTTAAAAAAGCAATCGGGAGTGACTTACTTCAGTTAAATATATAGATCCCCCCTAACCCCCCTTAAAAAAGCAATCGGGAGTGACTTACTTCAGTTAAATATATAGATCCCCCCTAACCCCCCTTAAAAAAGGGGGGAACAAGAATTATCTGGATTTTTGGGCAATAGTAGAGTGGGTAAGGCAAATCCAAACCCACTCAATCAGATCTTGATAGCACTGCTTTTGAGTGCTACACCTAACCGGATTTTACTTATCCCTAAACTGGTTCAACCAATTGGTCAAATCCACTTCGGTTTCAAAATCTAATAAAGCTTCTCCTAAATCCTCCAACTGGTCAAAGGATAACTTCTCAATTTGATTTTGTAATTGGGGATTGATTTCACCTAGGCGACGGTTAATTTGACGGATAATTAAATTAAGCTCATTGCGCTTTCCTTTTTCTAATCCTTGTTCTAATCCTTGTTCTAATCCTTGCTCTAATCCCTGTTCTAATCCTTGGCGAATAATTCGTTGATAAACTACCGACTCTTGCATCATATCCTCCCGAAAATAGGCTTGAATTAACTGCTCATCAAATTTCACCCCAGCCAACAGTTGCACGCAAGCAGATAGGTTACGCTGCTGTTGTCTATCTTCAATCATATCGATTCTGGCTGCTACCTGGGATAGCAAGGTTTCTGGCACTTCAGTTTGTGCTAACACAGCCAAGGGTAGTAACCCCGGTGTTGTTAGTAACGGTTGTGGATCACATTCCCAAATCCGAATCACCCGATAGCGGAAGGATAGGTTTATCTCGGTAAATTGATTGACAAATACTCCGGCTAATCGGGTTGGTTTTAGGAATATTATTACCTGTTCAATATCACAGCGATACTGACGATATAACCTCACCCAATAATCCAGCATCCGCAGGGGTAAGGGAGGTTCAGATTGGGGTAAGGTTTGAAATTCCAAATGCAAAATAGCATCAGCAACTCGCACAAAAAACAAGGCATCTGCCCGAATTGGTTCTGTGCTTAATTCGGTGTTGAGAATTTCGATATCCTCTGCTGGTTCTTG